>JAFAHT010000597.1 GCA_019237095.1 Planctomycetaceae bacterium | reverse complement strand
TCATCGTCCCCTGCGTCCCCATCAGCATCTCGCCGTAGTTCTCGAAGGCGTTCGTGTTGATCGAGGAATACGTGACGACGACGCGGTCGCTTTCGGTCTTGCCGGGGAACTCGAAGTTGACGAAGACGTGGTCGTCGACCTCGCGGCCGTCGGTGTAGAAATACGTCCCGCCCATGCCGGTGACGGCCAGCGGGTGCTTCTTGCCGAGGAAGATCGAGCAGGCGTCGAGCTGGTGGCTGCCCAGCTCGGCCATCAGCCCCGCGCCGGTGCGATTGTAGAGCCGCCAGTGGATCAGCTCGTCCAGGCTCTTGTAGCCGTACTTGGCATAGTCGATGTTCAGGTCCTTGTCGGGACACGGTCTCTTCCAGCTATCCTGGTAGACGATGTTGCCCTTGTCGTCGCGGACGTACTCGGGAAGCCCGGTCTTGGGGTCGTAGATCGTGTTCTTATCTTTGTCCTTGGCAACCATCGGCTGGGCGTTATTGCGGTGCCAGAGGGCCCGGATGTACCGCACGTCGCCGAGTACACCGTTCTGGAGCAAGAAGTTGGCGTTGTCGTAGAGGGCTGAGTAGTGCCGCTGGTGGCCGACGGCCAGCAGCTTATTGCTGTCGCGAGCGACCCGGCACATGTCCTTGCACTCAGCTACCGAGTGGGCCATCAGCTTCTCGCTGAAGACGTGCTTGCCCGCCTTCATCGCCTCGATGGCCACTGGCGCGTGCAGCCACAGGGGCAACGCGATGACGACCATCTCGACGTCCGGGTCGGCAAGCATCTGCTCCTTGGTCTCATACTGCTTCAGCTTCTTGACGTCAGCAGCAGTGTACTGCTTGTGGTCGGAAAACTCCTTGACCGCACGCTCCTGCTGGGAGGGTCGAATGTCGCAGAACCCGATGAAATTGAGGTAATCGCGATTGTGATAACGGATCATCGCCTGGCAACCTTCGTCGCCGGTGCCGATGATTGCGGCCTTGACCGGGGGCTTGCTCCCCATGTCCTTGTAGCCGAAATAGAAGCCGGCCAGGGCCGGCGTGGCGGCGGCGGCGATCAGCCAGTCGCGCCGGGTCATGCCGATGGCCCGATCTGCGTTCTCTCGGCCCCGGATGCGCTCTTCGGGGGTCAAGTTGGTCATTCCTCGCTCCTCTACGAACGGTAAGAATCAAGATCGAGTCGCGACGTGGACTGATTTCAGGGAATCGACTGACGACGCCTAGCCCTTTGCGGTGATGCCGTACTTCTCCGCCAGCTTGCTCTCGTACCGCGCCCAGCGGCGACGGCGACGCGCACCGAAGAAGAGCGCATCGAGGCCGAACCAGTGGCCGCTGGCCGTGACGGCAATGAGCAGGCAGGCGATCAGCTCGACCAAGTCCTTGCTGACGATCCAGTAATGACCCTCGGTCTTGGGGTTGGGCGGCAAGCCCGGCCAGGGCGGAATGGAGAGATAGAGCAGCGCCAGGAAGGCTGCCGCGCAGATGGCAGCCAGCGGAGTCAGAAACCCCAGAATCAGGCAGACGCCGATCGCGCAGAGCCCGTACGTCGTCAGCCAGTTCGCCACGTCCAGGAAGCTCAAAGGAGCCGAATAATCGCCGGCCGACGCCTGCTGCTCCGGGGTCCTCAGGGCGACGACCGCGTCGGCCAGCTCCTGGCCCTTCGCGACCAGCGGTGTGGTCAGCTTCTTGCGGTCGCCTTCGAGAGTCCGCCGCGTCTCCCAGGCCCGCTCGCGCTCATAGGACAGCGCGTCCGGATTCCGCTCGGTCTGCTCGACTTTCGTGAGCTCGCTCAGGTACTTCTGCCGCGCCTCACGGTTGTCGTAGGCGTTGAACCAGACGTCGGCCCAGGCGTTGCCCTGCTCGAGCAGCGCCTTCGCTCTGGACTTCTGGTCATCGGTGTACTTGTAGTGGTTCGCGATCCGCTCGATGGTCTCGCTCCAGCCCGATTTGAGCTGAGCCGGGTCGAGCAGGGCCCGGCCGTCGGCGTCGGGCAGTATGCGTCGGAACTGAGGAGCCAGTGGACCGACGGAGTTCCTCAGGTAAACCTCGGCGGAGAACGGCTGTTTGCCGTGCCGCGTCGACTCGATCTTGTCGAGCCCCTCGGTCAGAAAATGCCAGCCGATGGCGATCCTCAGCAACACGAGGAAGAGCGCCCCGAGAAATCCGGGATAGTTGCGGGAGGATAAAATCCCCGGTGGAATCAAGGAGCTGGGCATGGAGGTCGGTCCTGGAGGGTCAGTAAAGGAAGCAAAGGCGACCCGGCAGCCGCGTTCGTCGGCGAGGACCCTCGCTCGCAAATTCTTCACCGATACGTCATCGACTCTAACGCGTTTCAGTCGATCAGGAAATCTTCTCTGCTCAGTCCGAACGTCAACACCCGGGGCGACTGGTCGGCCGGACCTCCATGGACCATTACGACACCCACCTCGGGGTTGCGCTCGACATGGTCCCTGGCCGCATCGGGACCGAGCAGGTAAAGCGCCGTCGAGAGGGCATCGGCGTCGGCCGCCGTGGGGGCCAGCACGGTCACGCTCGCCGGACCGCCGCCGGCGGGCTCTCCGGTCCTGGGGTCAAGGATATGGCCATAGGCTCGACCGTCCACGACGAACTGCTGGAACGCACTTCCCGAGGTGCCCAGACCGCGATTGCGCAGGCGAAGCACTCCCAGCGGAGTCCCGGGCCGCAGCGGGTTCCGCACCGCGATCTCCCAGCGGCCGCCGAACCGGCCGGGCGGTGAACCGAGGGCGAACAAGCTCGATTGTCCGCCATGGATCAAAGCCGAGGTGGGAAACCAGTGCTGGCGGATCACCTCCACGGCCCGATCGATCGCATAACCTTTGCCGATGCTTCCCAGGTTGAGCCGGATTCCCGGACGATCGAAGCCGACCGCCACGTTCTCGGGATTGAGCCTCAAGTGCTGCCAGCCGGTTCTGGCCCGGGCATCGGCAAGAGTCTCGGCGTCGGGAACCCGCTTCGGCCCGCGGACGAAGCCCCAAACCTGCGAGAGTGCGCCCGACGTCACATCGTAAGCGCCGCCCGTGAGCTTGCTCAGCTCAAGGGCGCGCTCGAGCAGGCCGAAGAGCCCGCGCTCGACCACAACTGGGTGCAGATGAGCCGTCGCATTCAACCGGCTGATTTCGGAGTCGTCGCTGTAGACGGTCAATTGCGTCTCGAGATCGTCGATCAAGTCGAGCGCGCGATTCGCCAGATCGACCGCGCCGGGAACCAGCGCACCCAACCGGATCTCGAAATACGAGCCCATGGCCGGCCGATGTGCCCGGATCAAATCTGCTCGCGAACCAGTAACCGGGTCAGCCGCCGTACTCGGTGCCGACATCTCGGCGTCCTTCCGCCGCAGCCGCAGGAGATCGCGCCGATTGACGCGCGTTCGCGGGGGTTTCACACAGGGCCTCGATGAAAATGGCACGAGGGCAGAGCAGTGTCTGACTCGATCGCGACAATTCCGGTTCGGGCACGTTCGGGTCCGGAATCGCGGGGGAAGCTACACAATGATTATATCCGGCCGCTCCCCGGCGCAAAGGGTCATACAGCGAATTCGATGCCGAAATGGGGCTGAACGGTTACCTCCAATTCGTCCCACATTTCGGAGGATTCTCGCCGGAGGCAGCCGGCCCCTACTCAGGACAGCTCGAAGCTCTCGAGCAGGAACGGCAGGTCGATCTCGGGATAGACCGGGAACGACCCGAGCAGCGCATCGACCCGTGCATGGGCCGCACGGCGGACTTCCCCGTTGAGCTTGTACTTGGTCTTGTCCTTGGTACCCGACGTGGTGGTGGCCGGGACGATGTTCTGGAGCACCAGGGTCACGATCGCGGCGATTTCCTTCATCTCGTCGGCCCCCATGCCCAAGGTGGTCACCGCCGGGGTGCCGAATCGCAGGCCGCTGGTGTACCAGGGGCCGTTGGGGTCGAACGGGATGGGATTGCGGTTGAGCGTGATCCCACAGCGGCGGACCGCCTCCTCGGCCTGACGGCCGGTGATTCCCAGGGCCGACGCCACGTCCACCAGCACCAGGTGGTTATCGGTCCCACCGGTGCTGACCCGCAGCCCGTTGCGGACGAAGGCTTCGGCGAGGGCCCGGGCATTGGCGACGATCTTCCGCGAATAGTCGGCGAACTCGGGCCGCAGAGCCTCGGTGAAGGCCACCGCCTTGGCGGCCATCACGTGGGGCAGGGGGCCTCCCAGCACCAGCGGGCAGCCGCGGTCGACGTGTTCCTTGAACTCTTCGGTGCACAGAACCAGGCCCCCGCGCGGTCCGCGCAGGGTCTTGTGCGTCGTCGTCGTCACGATGTCGGCGTAGGCGATCGGGTTTTCCTCTCCCGTGAGCACCTTGCCGGCGACAAGACCGGAAAAGTGAGCCATGTCCACCATCAAGACGGCGCCGACACGCTCGGCAATCTCGCGCATCCGGCGGTAGTTGATGTTCCGGGGATACGCACTGAAGCCGGCCAGCAAGATCAGCGGCTTGACCTCGATCGCCTGGCGCTCGATGGCGTCATAATCGAGCAGGAAGGTCTCGCGGTCCACGGTGTAGCCGTGCGACTCGAACATCTTTCCCGAGGAATTCAGTCGGTAGCCGTGAGTGAGGTGGCCTCCTGACGCGAGATCCATGCCCAGCAGCCGCTGGTTGCCAAGCCGCTGCCGGACCTCGTTCCACTGGGCGGGCGTCAGCCTGTACCAGTCCGCGGGGACCAAGGCGCCGGGCCCCTCGGCTGCCAGGAGCTCGGCCATGGCGGGCAGCTCGACGCGCGATCGGAGAATGGCCCAGAATGCAACCAGGTTGGCATCCGCTCCACTGTGCGGCTGGGCATAGGCGTGCGCTGCGCCGAAGAGCTCGCAGGCCCGCTTGTTCGCCAGGTCCTCAACCGAATCGACATTGTCGCAGCCGGCGTAGAAGCGGTGGTGCGGAATACCTTCGGCGTACTTGTCGGTCAGCAGGTTGGCCATGGCGCACTGGGTCGCCAGCGACGAGTAGTTTTCGCTCGCGATCAGCTTGATGTTGCGCCGCTGGTCGGCCAGCTCCTGGACGATCGACCGGGCGACCTCGGCAGAC
>JAFAHT010000235.1 GCA_019237095.1 Planctomycetaceae bacterium | reverse complement strand
CAGCAGCCAAGAAGCGCGCTCCGCGTGCCGGAAATGGTGTCAAGTCAAAGCGTAACTACGCGGATCCAATTGTCCACACCCGCGACCAGGATCTCTGGTCGTCAGGGGCCGAGGAGAGCCGGGGAGGTTCTCCTGGGCACATGAAGGTGTTGCTTATGGCTGCTGCGTTCCCGCCCTGACCAGGTTCACAAACCCCCATTGCCCGGGTCCCCCCCGGCTCACCGCGACCCCCGCCCAGCGGGAAAGAGGCGAAACATCCATTGTCTGGCATATTCCCCTCCCGATGCAAGGGCAAGTTGGGGAGGAGTGGCGAGTGGCGAGTAGTCATTGGTCAGTGGCTGACCGGACAACGGGATTGCCGGCCCCGCGAGGTTTCCCGGGGACACGGGAAATTCTCCCGGTTATGACGGAAATACCGAATCTCGGGTCTGAAAACTGATCGACCCGCTGACTGACCGGTTCTATTGCACGCTGGTCCGGCTGGCGGCGGCGTGATAAAAATGGTGTTCATCACCCGGATTGTCATAGTCCATTCGTAACGTGCGTCAGTGACATTTTCATCCATGTTTGAGTTACTGAGTGAGTCAATATGAACCCAGCATATACCCACATCGCAAACCTGGCCGCACAGGCGGAGCCGCCGGCCGAAGGTATCCTGAGCCGGACAATCTACGACGACGAGCAGCTCAAGGCCGTTGTTTTCGGCTTTGATCAGCATCAAGAGTTGACTGAGCACACTGCCTCGAAGCCGGCTATCTTGCAGATCATTCGCGGCGAGGCGACGCTCACCTTGGGCGACGACACGATCGAGGCCCAGGCCGGCGCCTGGATCCACATGCCGGCCGGGCTTCGCCACGCAGTCAAGGCCAGGACTACGGTGGTCATGCTGCTTTTGCTCTTGAAGTCGTGAGCCAGCGAGTGGGTCCAGACGCGGTCATCTCGCAAGCGAAAGCGGTTCCGATCGGCCTCGATCAGTTCTCGCGGCCTGGTCGTTGAGAATCGACAGCGAACCGGGCGCGAATGATGCGGCTTCACCACATCTCCTGGATCTCGCGAAAAGCTCGCCTAATACTGCTTTGTCAGATCGGTCCAGTGCCGCCTGATATGGCCTATTTTGGTGCCAACACACCCCGTTTCAGACTTCTTTTTTCCCGATTTTAAGCCTGAAACATGGTGGTCCTCACTTATCTGACAAAATAGTACTAAGCTTGATTCAAGGTCCAAGCAGAAGACAGGATTCTTTTCAGCCGGACCTCTTGCCCCAACCCTCCCCGAGGATTTTCCTCCCGAGCGCGGTCCACCCACAAGCGAGAAGCGGAGGAACGGATGACGTCGATACTTGACATGATGAGAACTTATAACCTCATCGATTTCAAATTCTGGATCGAGATTGCAGCCGTGCTCTTCGTCATGACCGTGGGACGCGATGCGTTCTTGCAGCAGTGGCTGGGCGGCAGTCATTGAGGCAATCACGACTGCCGGGACGCCCACCACAGACTGTGTCGAGCGAGCGGGAACAGCGGACATCGCTGATTCCGCCGTGGCTGGTCGCCGAGGACACTACCGACGAGATCGCCTGGCTGGAGCGGCTCTCTGCCTGGCTCAGGAGCGAATGGAAAAAGCCGTGATGAATGAAGGGCCAGTCAGGGGAATCTTGGTCGCTCGGGACAAGTCTCCGGCATTCCGAGGGTTATGACGAGTTCTCCCGGCTCACACTGACTTCAGAGAGGATCTTGCCCACGATGTTGCGCCTGATGGTCGTGGGTGGAAGCGGCTGACCCCTCGCTTTCATCGTCTCGATCCATTCTTCCACGATCCGGCAGAGTTCCGCGTAGACGTTCGCCTCATCGTCGCCGTGGCAGCATGGACCGATGATCCCGGGACACTGACCAACGAAGCAGCCATCTTCGTCCGACCATTCGACGAGTTTGACGTACCTGGCGCTGTTTTTAACGACTGGACCCCCCTGAATCGCGCTGCGGACTCGTTTAAACAGGCCGGAATTGCATATTACCAGTACCGCCCTTGACTTCGCGTGTTCTCTTGGGAATCGGGCCTGAATCTGGCGGCGCCCGATGATACAATACAGCGACAGGGTAACCCTGCGCCTCAATCCGCACCGGGATCGGCCCAGCAGGCCCGAACGCTCGTCGCTGCTTTCGAGAGGCGGCCGGCGCGGGCCACCAGGACGCCCTCTTATCATCAGAAGATCGAGGGGCAGCACGGACATGGCTCGACGATTCAAGGCCCGCCCCTCGGCTCCCCGGGTCGGCGATTTGCCGGTATTCGAGCGGGTTCTGGACAACGGCCTCCGCGCCCTGGTTCTGCCGCGCAGGCAAGTACCCATCGTCGTCTGTGACCTCTTCTATCCGGTCGGCTCGTTCGACGAGCCGCCGGGCAAGACGGGGCTGGCGCACTTCCTCGAACACATGCTGTTCAAGGGGACCGAACGATTCCCGAAGGGCCAGATCGATCAGCTCGCGTTCATCGCGGGGGGACAGGCCAATGCCGAGACCGGCGAGGATTGCACGCACTTCTGGTTCATGTTTCCTTCGGACCGCTGGGAGCTGGCGTTGCAGATCGAGGCCGACCGGATGACGCTGGCGAGTCTCGATGTGGACGAGGTCGAGGCCGAGCGGAAGGTGATCGGCGAGGAGCGCGCCAGGGAGATCGAGTCGCCCCAGACACGGCTCGACCAGATGCATGAGCTGACCAGCTACGTGAAACACCCCTATCGCAATCCGGTGCTGGGCTGGCCGGAAGACGTGGCGCGGATCGGCCTCGACGACTTGGTCGCCTTTTACCAGGCTCACTACCGGCCTGACGGCGCGGTGCTGGTGCTGGCCGGCGATGTCGAGCCCGCCGCGGCTCTGGAGAAGATCGAGGCCCATTTCGGATCGCTAAGCCGGGGGGTGGGATCGCGCCAGGCCCGGTCGTGCGACGAGCCGCCGCAGGTCGGGCGGCGCGCGTTCGCGCTGGCCGAGGCTGAAACCTTGCCCCGCGGTCTGCTGGGCTGGCACACCGTGCCGCGCGGGCATTGCGACACGGCGGCACTCGACGTGCTGGCCGACCTGCTGGGCGCGGGTCGGCGATCGCGGCTCTGGCAAGCCCTGGTCGAGCAAGATAAGCTGGCGACCTGGGTCGAGGCCATGCATGCGCCCTCCCGCCGGGCGGGGCAGTTCTTCATCCAGGTCGATTCCGTCTCCGGAGTCGATCCGGCGGCGTTCGAACGGCGGATCGCAGGCATTCTCGTCGAGCTGGCCCAGCAGGGGCCGACTGAGCAAGAGCTGACCCGGGCGCGAAACCGGCTCGAGGCTGGCTGGCGATGGGAACAGGAGGACGTGGCCGGACTGGCGGCAGGCATCGGTCACGCCGCCCTCTGGGGCGACTGGCGAGACTGGCAGGCGGAGCATGCCTCGGCCCTCGCGGTCGACGCCGCCGCGATCCGGCGCGTGGCCGCCCGCTACCTGGTCGAGACCAATCTGACCGCCGGCTGGTCGCTTCCTCGCCCGCGCCGGAGGCCAGCGTCGGCCGAAGCCCTGGTGGCCGAGACCGCCTCAATGTCCTTGGCCTCGGGGAAGGACCAGATCGCGGCAAGGGTGCTTGAACAAGGGACCGAGAGATCCAAACGGCCAGCGACACCCGCTCCCGCACCAGCGCCGGCGAACCTGGTTCCCTGCCTGCCCGCGATCGAGGTTCCCCGGGGCATCACACGGCTGGTCGATTTCCGGCCCAGGCGGTTGCGGCTAGACAATGGATTGCGCGTCATCCACGAGCGGCGGCCCGAGACGGGGGTCGTCGCTCTCGAACTGTATGTCGATGCCGGCTTCCTCCGCGAGGATCGGCCGGGGGTCTCGTACCTGACCGGCCGGTTGCTGGAGGAAGGGACCAGAAAGCGCACGGCACTCGAGCTGGCCGCCGCGATCGAGGACGTGGGCGGGACGATGGAGGTCAGCCCGGCGTGCAGCTCGCTGCGGATCCGCGTCGAGGACCTTCCCCTGGCGTGCGAGCTGCTGGCCGACCTGGTCCGCCAACCCGTCTTCCCCCCTGGTGCCGTCGAATGGGCCAAGGAGCGGATTCTGGCCGAGCTGCAAAACGATCGGGAAGATCCAGCCTGTCATGCCGATCTGATCTTCCGGGGTCTCGTCTACGGCGCGCACCCGCTGGGTCGAGATCCTCGAGGAAGCCTGCGCGATGTCCGGCTGCTGACTCGCGACGATGTGGTCGCGCACCACCGCCGGTATTTCGCGCCCGACCGTGCGTTTCTCGTGGCCGTCGGAGATTTCGAGCCCAGAACGCTGGCGCGCCTGGTCAAGACCCACTTCGGTTCCTGGGCGCCTGGGGGTGAGGCGCCAGTCCCTTTGCCCAGCCTGCAAGAGCCGGGGAAAGTGCGGGTGCGCCGGATCGAGCATCCCGGCGAGCAGGTTCACCTGATGCTTGGCCACCTGGGAATACCCCGCCATCATGCCGATTTCGAGGCCCTGGTCGTGCTGGACCACATCTTCGGCACGGGCCCCGGTTTCTCCGACCGGCTAGGCCGGATCGTCCGCGACGAGCTGGGCCTGGTCTACAGCATCGGCGGCGGCATGACCGACTCGGCCGACTTGCTGCCGGGGCTGTTTCGTGTCTACGCGGGGACGATGCCCGAGGAGGCCGACCGCGTGGTGGCGGCGATCACCGGACAGGTCCAGGCCATGCACGACGGGGCATTCAGCGACGACGAGGTGGACCGCGCCCGCCGCTACCTTGCCGGCGCCTACATCTTCGATTTCCAGACCGTCGATCAGCGCGCCGAACGGCTGCTGGAGCTGGAGCGCCTTGGCCTGAGCCTCGACGAGCCGAAGCACTGGCCCGAGCGGATCTCCCGGATCACCGCTCGCCAGGTCCGCCAGGCCGCGCGAACCCACCTCCGGCCGGGTTCTCTCTTCCGCGTCGAATACGGTCCGCTGATCCGCCGGGGACATAAGCTGCGGGCGGAGTGCGCGTGAGCGATGTCTGCGCGGCATCTCGGCGCTGTCGGCCTGCTCGCCGGGCGATAAACTGAATTGCAGTGGAACGAGTTAGATTCGGAGGAAGGCCCGCCATGCCCAGCCCATTTCCGGGAATCGATCCCTATCTCGAAAGCCAGGGATACTGGCCTGATCTTCATGCCAGCCTTACGACCTACTGCCGTGACGCCCTCAACGAAGTTCTGCCCGAAAGCTATGAGGCGCGCCTCGGCGAGCAGCTTCGCCTGGTCGAACGGAGAGAGCCCCAGGCCAGGACGGTCTACCCCGATGTGGCGATCCTTGAAGGCGGACTTGGCAGGAGAACGAGTGCACAAACAGAGACGGCGGCCGGCGTGCTAATGCTCGAGCCCGTAACGATCGATGTGCCGGTCGAGGAGATCGAGGAGGTGCGCGACCTCTGGATCGAGATCCGCCATCGGCCCGACCGCGATCTCGTCACGGCCATCGAGATCCTCTCACCGACGAACAAGCTGGGCGAGGGCTACTGGCAGTATCAAGGCAAGCGCCGGGCCTTGATCCGCCAGAACGTCCATCTGGTCGAGCTCGATTTGCTGGTCCGAGGTCAGCGCCTGCTGACGGAGCAAGAACTGCCCGCGGGCACTTTTTTCGCGTTCGTCTCCCGCGCTGATCGCCGCTCGAAATGCGACGTCTATGCCTGGTCGATCCGCCATCGCTTACCAAACATCAAGATCCCCCTTCGGTCACCGGATCCCGACGTCGTTCTGGAACTCCCCGCCGTCTTCGCTCTCGCTTACGATCGGGGCCGCTACTCCCGGGCGCTGGACTACGCCGCACCGCTGGATCTGCCCCTGGCTGCCGTCGACCGTGCCTGGGCCGAGGAGCACGCCCGCGCATCCCGGCCCTGAGGCTGCCTGGTTCTGGATTCGCGACCGATGAAGGTTTGTCGCACCCCGCCTGAGGGCAAGCATTCCCATCACGATTCCCTCCTCAGGAGCATTCCGAGTCAAGTACCCGGCGTTCGCCGGAGCGCGGCTTGACAGTCGCATAGGCGTTTTCTACGATGAATCCCGCTCAATCCAACCACGCCGGGGCCTGGGATCGATATCCATGATCCGGGCGCAGCCCGAGCCCAAGCTTGGTACCGTGCGGATCGGGTCCATGGCGGCTTCTCTGATCCCTCTCGGGATGCGAAGCTGGGAGATACTCCCGGCTGCGGCATCCCGTCGTCGTTTCGACGCGGATTTTGTATTCGGGATGAAATCAAGTCAGTGGGAGTGATGTCATGCGGATAGCCCTGGACGCGATGGGAGGCGATTTCGCTCCCGGACCGATCGTCGCGGGCGCCGTTGAGGCCGTGCGTGATCAGCCCGAGCTGACTGCCCTACTTATTGGTGATCGCGAGCGGATCGAGGCCGAGCTGGCCAAGGCCCACGACGCCCCGCGCGACCGCCTGCCGATCGTCCATGCCGGCCAGACGATCGGCATGGAGGAGAAGCCGGTCGAAGCCCTGCGGAAGAAGCGGGACAACTCGATTTCCAGGTGCTGGGGGCTGCTGGCCGCCGGCGAAGTCAAGGCGGTCGTCTCGGCGGGCAACACCGGTGCCATGGTGGCCTCGGCGCTGTTCAACGCCAAGATGTTCCTGCCGGGGGTGCGGCGGCCGGGGATCGCCGCGATCTTCCCCTCGCACCAGGGACCCATCGTCATCATCGATGTCGGGGCCAACATGAACGCCAAGGCCGAGGACCTCTACCAGTATGGCATCATGGGGGCCATCTATGCCGAGGAGATCCTGGGGGCGACGCACCCGCGAATCGGCCTGCTGAACGTCGGCACCGAAGATGAGAAGGGGACCGACCTCACTCGCGCTACACGCGCTTTGTACCATGTCAGCCCGTGGGCCAGCCGGTTTGTAGGCAACGTCGAGGGGCGTGACATCTACGAGGGCCGCGTACGGGTCGTCATCTGCGATGGGTTCGTGGGCAACGTCCTGCTCAAGGCCGGCGAGGGCGCCGTCGAGTTCCTGTTCTCGACGCTTCGCGAGGAGCTCGCCCGGATGCTGCCGGAGCTTCCCGTCGGGGCCGGCCATCGGATCGCCGCCAGCCTGCACGCGCTCAAGAGCCGGTTTGAATACGAGGAATTCGGCGGTGGCCCCCTCCTGGGAATCCGGGGCGCCTGCATCATCTGCCACGGGGCCTCGGGCGTGCGTGCCATCAAGAACGCGCTCCGGGTCGCCCACGCCCTGGCGGAGGATCGCCTCAATTGCCGGATCGTCGAACAACTGGGCGCGAAGCTGACTGGCGCGGCGGACGAACATCCCGATTCCTCCTCCGGCGCCCACGAGTGACGAGGTGCACCGATCATGCCCAAGATTGCCTTCTTGTTTCCCGGCCAGGGTGCGCAGAGTGTCGGCATGTGCCAGGAGCTGGACCGCGAGCTGCCCGCCGTCCGGACGCTGTTCGACCGCGCC
>JAFAHT010000315.1 GCA_019237095.1 Planctomycetaceae bacterium | reverse complement strand
TTAGGCAGCGAGACGGTACTGCGCACCAAAGGTGTTGGCAGTTAAGTTTCGGTCGGCTTTTTACGAGGCCTGCTGACCAACCTCGGCACGCCGCCGTTCACCTCGGTCATCCGGTCGATCCTGGTTCGCCCCCGAATGGTCAAGGATACAGACGAGTCATTACTATTCTACGGTAGTATCGGCCGTTTTTCACGCCACGATCTCAAAATTCCCCCAGATTTACCGCCGGCGCGTGGCCCGATCGATATCGCGCTTGGCGTCTTGCTTCTTGATCGCTTCGCGCTTGTCATAGGCCTTTCGGCCGCGAGCAACCGAGAGCTCAACCTTGGCAATCCCCTTCTTGAAGTAGATCGACAGCGGAACCAGCGTCAGACCCTTCTCCCCCGACTTGGAGTCCAGCTTGGCAACCTCCCGGCGGTGCAGCAGGAGCTTGCGACGCCGTTTGGGAACGTGATTCATGCGGTTGGCCTGGAGGTATTCGGGAATGTCACAGCCGAGCAACCAGACCTCGCCCTTATCGATCTCGGCGTACGCGTCTTCCAGGTTGGCCTTACCGTTGCGCAGGCTCTTGACCTCGGTGCCGGTCAGCACGAGCCCTGCTTCGACCTTCTCGAGCAACTCATACTCGTGCCGGGCCTTGCGATTCCGAGCAACGATCTTGATGCCCGAGTCAGCGGCCGGGGCTTTGCCCTTGGAGGACGATTTTGTCGCGTCTTTCTTGGCCATGCCCTTGAGCCTCCTTGCGGCGCTCCGACCGGCAAAGCCGGCTGTTCATGAAGGAATCATAAAAGCGTAACACAGCGAAGCAAGGACGAGGAGAGCCTCGAGCCCATTCACGTTCGAGTCGCGGCGCATGCCGTCAGTATCTCCGATGCCTCTTCGTCGATTGCCTTCGACTCCAACCGAAGACAGGGAAGATCACGGCTGAGGTAATTGTATTCCGCGTCACGAGGCCCCCCCCATGAGCGAATTCCATAAACAAGAAATGTTGGTTGGATCGGCATCGGCAACTGCTCGTTCCACCGCGCGATGAGCGACCAAAATTGCGTCTCCCAGTTCGCTGTCCAATGTGAGGCAACATTGAGGAGGATCTCGCGGAGCGAGAAATCCGTGATCAACCATTGATCGCCGAGCCCGCTCCAGTGCCGGGAATCCAGCCACTGGACCATGCGTTCGAGCAGCTCATAGGGCTCGAAACGCACCGCGAGAGGACAGTCATGGGAATCATCAAGTTGCAGGCTCTCGCGCAAGCTCAGGCCGATGCCGTCGAGTTCTCGAACGATCCGCAGATAAGCGGGGGACTTCTCAGGGTGTTCCCACCAACCTTTCAGAGCGAGGTAGCTCGGACGTCGGTCGAGGTTGGCTCGCAACTCGGAGATCGACCGGCCGGTCAGCGGGTCCCGGGCATCGGGCGTGGTTTCCTCGAGCGGCACCAGAACGAACCTCCTCACGCCCATTCGCGGGTGAGGGACGCTCAGCTCCGGCGTGTGGATGATCTCATCGCCAAAGAGCAGCACGTCGAGGTCGAGCGTTCGCTCGCCCCAATGGACGGTTCGGACTCTTCCCGCGTCAGCCTCGATCTCCTGGAGCCGGTGCAAGAGCGTGATCGGTTCCAGCGTGGTCTCCAGGACCGCCGCGGCATTCAGGAACGGTCCCTGGCCGGCGGGTCCGCCCACCGGCTTGGTCTCGTGGTACGTGCTCACCGATCGGACAATCAGCTCCGGCGTCTGCTGCAATTGCGCGACAGCCCCATCGAGAATGGCCTTGCGGTCCCCCAGGTTCGATCCTAGGCCTATGTGTGCAAGCTTTGCCATCCGGGCCTCGGGCCAGAGGGGCTCACACGGAGAGCTTGCCGATGCGATCGACGGCCTCGAGCAGTCTTGGAGTGTCCACCGTGAGCGCGACGCGGATGTAGCCATCGGCGGTCCGGCCGAAGCCCAGGCCGGGGGTGGTCACGACATTCGCCTCCTCCAGCAATCGCGCGCAAAGTTGTGTCGATGTGTAGCCTTTGGGGCAGGGGATCCAGACGTAAAAGGTGGCCTCGGGAGTGGGCACGTCCCAGCCCAGATTCTTGAGCGCCCCGACGAAGGCGTCGCGGCGGTCCTTGTAAAGGGCGCGGATTGGCGGCGTCAGCGTGGCGTACTCGTCGAGGGCCGTCTTCGCGGCGTACTGGATGGCCGTGAAGATGCCCGAATCAGTGTTGGCCTTGACCTGCCCCAAGGCGGCGATCATGGACGCCCCGCCGATCGCGAAGCCGACGCGCCAGCCGGTCATGTTGAAGGTCTTGGAGAGACTATGGAACTCGATCGCCACGTCCTTGGCGTCGGGGACCTGGAGAATGCTGGGGACGGGATGCTCGAAATACATCTCGTTGTAAGCGGCATCCTGGGCCACCACGAAGCTGTGCGCGCGGGCCAGGTTGACGACCCGCTCGTAGTAAGCCAGGTCGGCCGTTCCACCGGTCGGGTTGTTGGGATAGTTGAGGAACATGAGCCTGGCCAGCGAATAAACATCGCCGGGGATCGCGTCCAGGTCGGGGCGGAAGCCCAGCGATCGTTCCAGAGGCATCGTGTAGACGTCGGCTCCGGCGAACATGCTGCTCGACCGATAAACGGGGTAGCACGGGTCGGGCACCAGGCTGATCTCACTCGGGTTCAGGACCGCGAGGGGAAAATGGGCGATCCCTTCCTTCGACCCGATCAAGGGGAGGATCTCGGAATCAGGATCGAGGTCGATGCCATAGCGCAATTTGCAGAAAGCCGCGATCGACCGCCGCAGCTCCGGAGCGCCCTGGTCGAGGGCGTACTGGTGAAATGCCGGGTTCTCGACGTTGTGCTGAAGGCTCCGGATGATTGGAGTGGGGGTGGGCCGGTCGGGATCGCCCACTCCCAGATTGATGATGTCGCGACCCGCGGCAATGGCGGCTTTCTTCTTCTTGTCAATCTCGGCGAAGAGATAGGGGGGAAGCTTCTGGAGCCGTTCCGACTTCACGAAAGGAGTGGTCGCCATCGAACCGTCAGTCCTCAAGGGGGTCATTCCTCGATCAAGCGGAACACGTCACAAATCCGTCCAGGTGCCTGCAAGCGGGTGCTTGCCAGCAGGTGCTTGCCAGCAGCAAGCGGCTCAGTTCGCCATGATCTCCGCGGGCAGATTGTCGTTGGCATAAACATTCTGGACATCGTCATTCTCGTCGAGACTATCTTTGAGCTTGCTCATCTTCTTACCGCTCTCGGCATCGAGATCGACGTAGGTGGTCGGGATGTAGCTGGTCTCGGCGCTTTCGGTGGGGATCTTGTGATCCTCGAGGGCCTTGCGGACGACCTCGAAGATCTTGGGGTCGCAGGTGACCTCGAAATAGCCTTCCACCAGATCGACGTCATCGGCCCCGGCCTCGATAGCGACTTCCATCAACTGCTCTTCGGTGACGTGCTTGGGGTCAACGATGAACAGGCCCTTGTAATTGAACATATAGCTAACGCAGCCGCTGGCACCAAGATTTCCTCCGGCCGCCTCGAACACCCGGCGCAGCTCGCCGGCGGTGCGGTTGCGATTGTCGGTCAGGGCCTCGCAGAGCACGGCCACGCCGCCCGGACCATAGCCTTCGTAGATCACTTCCTCGAAATTCTCGCCGCCCATCTCGCCGGTGGCCTTCTTGATGGAGCGTTCGATATTGTCCTTGGGGCAACTGACCGACCGCGCCTTGTCGATTGCATATCTCAGCCGGATGTTCGCATTGGGGTCGCCTCCGCCGATGCGCGCGGCCACGTAGATGGCGCGGCAGAGCTTGCTGAACAACTGGCCTCGCTTGGCATCAACAAGGCCCTTGCGATGGGCAATGTTGGCCGAATGGGAATGTCCTGACATCTCTATCAAAACTCCTCGAGAGATTCCCGCGCCTGGCAATGAACCGGAGGGCGGCGCACCCTTTCTTCGATTCACTCAGGGAGTCCGGTTCGATGACGTCTTGGGCACGGGGCCCAGGGCTTTGAGCGCCGTGAGCTTCTTGCGAATTTCCGACAGCCGCTTGTCGGCGGGCACGGCCTTGGCTGCGATCTGCTCGGCTTCCTCCCAGATCTGCCGGGCTCGGTCGACCTCCTGGAGGTGGAGATAGACGTCGCCAAGATGTTCGCGAATGGTCGCGTCCGGAGGCACACTGCCTTTCTTCTCTTCGACCTTCTGAAGCTCGACCGCTTTCAGGAGGGGCTCAAGCGACTCCTTGGCCTTGCCGCGCTTGAACAGCACCCACCCCAGGCTATCGAGGTACGCGGGTTTGTCGGGATCCTCCTGGACGGCCTTGCGAATCATCGATTCGGCCTTCTCCAGGTTCTTCCCCTGATCCGCGTAGAGGTATCCGAGGTCGTTATTGACCCCCGCGTCATCCGGGGTCTTTTGAAAGAGGATCTCGAGCTCGGCCTCTCCCTTGGCGTAATCGCCTTGGTTGACGTAGATGAGCGAGAGACTGGAGTGGGCGAACTTGACCACCTCGTCGTTGCCGGCGAACCGCTTGATCAGCTCTTGAAAAACCTTGACGGCCTCGTCATTCCGTCCGAACTTGATCAGCTTTTCCCCCAGGATAACCCTGTAGCCGGCGTTGTCGGGCTCGTTCTTGATGACCTTG
Organism: Planctomycetaceae bacterium; assembly: GCA_019237095.1. Lineage (GTDB taxonomy): Bacteria > Planctomycetota > Planctomycetia > Isosphaerales > Isosphaeraceae > Aquisphaera. Next base: position 11,038 of record JAFAHT010000315.1, on the reverse strand, counting down.
TTGAGGATCTCGAGCGCCTGGTCAACCTTGCCCGTCTCGCCCAGCAGATCGGCCAGCATGACCTGAATCTGGACGTCATTGGCGTCGAGCTGGGCAGCCTGCGACGCCGCGGCCAGCGCTGCCTCGGTATGACCGGCCCGCCGCTCCAACTCCGCGAGCACACCCAGGGAACGTCCGGTCTTTTCGTTGGGGTATTTCTCGATCATCTGCTGGATCGTGGCGGCTGCTTCCGCATTCTGATCAAGGCGGCGGAGAGTGTCGGCAATCTCCTTATAGACCTGAGGGCTGGGATTCTGCTCCAGCATCAGCCGCTGCAACTTGATCATCCGCTGAAGCCGCCCCGTCTTGTTTGATCCGCGTTCGGGATTGGCGATGAAGCTCAGCACATAAAAGGCGGTTCTGGGCAGCGCCGGGGGGTTGGTCTGAAGCAGCTGCAGGCCGGCGTCGAGCATCGCCTCGGCCAGTGCGTCGTCGGCGGCCGCCGCCTGAAGCTGCGCAGAGATCGCCTCCAGCCCGTTGGGGCGGGACATCGCCTCGCAGATCACCTTGAGCAGGTCGCCAGGCTTCTTTCGTTTCAGCAGCGATGCGGCCAGCGCGCGGTAGGTCTGGGGGGTCGGCTGCGTGGTCAGGAGCGACCTGTAGAGGGCGTCGGCCTTCTCGATCTGGCCGGTCTCGCGATAGCGGTCAGCCAGCACATATTGCAGGGAGACGTTCTTCGAGTCGCGCCGCGCGGCCTCCTCGAGCCGGGGAGTGATCTCCTCTTGCCGCTTCAAGGCGGTCAGCACCTTGGCCAGAAGCTCGTAAGCCTCGAGCGCCAGGGGCTGCCGCTTGATGTAGCGTTCCACCAGCGCGAGGGCTTGCTGCCCCTTACCCTGCTTGAGGAGCGTCTCCGCCAGTTGCAAGGGAATCTGCGGGTTCTCCTCGTCATAGATCAGGCCGCGATCGAAGGCCTTGACGGCCAGGTCGTTCTGCTTGGCCTCCAGGAAGACCATGCCGAAGTTCAGGTAGGCCGTGGCCGGCTCATTGCCGAGGATCCGGGCGAGGTCGGCGGGCGAAAGCCTGTTGGCGGTCTTGTCATCCAGCCCCGCCATCACCTCGGCGTACGCCTTGGCCGCGTTCTCGACCTGGTTGAGCTTCTCCGAGTACAGCTTGCCCAGCTCATACTGGGCCAGCAGGCGACCCGGCGAGTGAGCGTCGAGCTTGGGGTTGGCCAGAACTTCCTTGAGCACGCTCTGGCAACCGACCGTGTCGTTCTTGCGATTGTAGAATTCGACCAGCCGGCTGAGTGTATCGGTGTCGCCCGGCTCGATGGCCAGAACCTTCTTGCCGAACTCGACGGCCAGCTCGGGACGACCCAGCGCACCCAAGTAGATCCGGCTCAGCCGCCTGGCGATGGCGACCGAATCGGGATCGAGTTTCTGAGCTTGCTGCAACAGAGCCACGGCTTCGTTGAAGGAGCCTCGATCCTCCAGGCTACGCGCTGCCGCGTAAAGCCGCATCGCCTCGGTCTGCTGGCGATCGTCGACGGTGCTGGGATGAAGCGGCACAAACGGCCGCGGTGGATCGTCACCCGGTTGCAAGAAGACCGAGGCCACGTCGGGTTTCGGCCCGGGAACCTCGGCCGGTTGGGTCGTGCCGGCTGCGGCCTTGACCGCGGCTCCCGCGGGTTCCTGTGCCCCGGAGGGCTTGTCCTGGACTGATGGCGAGCCGGCGATGGGATCAGGCGACAAAGTGGCCGCGGTCCCGCCGACCACACCGGTTCCGGTAATCAGAGACAGGCCTGTGAGGGCAGCACCAAGCCATCGCGTTGACCCGACCATGATCACATCTCCTCCAAAGTTAGTCCGAACCTCTCCGACCCCGCGACGCTCGTCGCCAGAGTCTCGGCCGCATCGACAACGAGACTGGCGACTCGAGCCGCAGCGCGGTGCGGTCCCGTCCGGCGGTCCCTCGCCTGAGTGTTAGGCCCGACGCTCAACGACGTTATGATAGGCAATCGTATCACGGCGCGAAGAGCACTGCCAAGCCCAGGGACGGTCCATACCACCCTCGAACGAGATCACCCATCTTCTCAAGAACTGTTCAAACGAGAGAACGACATTCGCGGCCCCGAGCCCTCCCGTTGCCCTCGCGTGCCGGCGCGATCGGGTCGAACGGATCGTTGCCAGCGTCGTGGGGAACTGCACCACCCGCCGCAGATCGGCTTCGTTCGCCACCCGCAGGCTCGGTCGCCGATGACTTAATCGCCAGCGGCAACAAGCTTTACGTTGATTTCGGATTGGCTTCGTTCTGCATACGGGTTCGACGTCACTCCGCTCTGGATCCGGCGGCAAGCGTACTATGGCCATAATGGCGGAAACTCCGATGGGCACTTACTTGTCGGTTCCGCGCTTTCCAGGTGGCGACTTGGGGGGTGGAGGGGGTTGCTTGGCCGGCGGTTTCTTGGCGGTGGGTGTGGGTGCGGCGGCGGGTGTGGCGGTGGGTGTGGGTGCGGGTGCGGCGCTCGGCCGTTCCTTGGCCGCCTCTTTGGCAATCTTCTTGGCGGGCTTCTCCGCTTCGGCGGCGGCCTTGGTCGGGGCGGCCTTCACGGCCGATTGGTTCGCCTGGGCGGGGTGATTTGCTTCGGACTTGCGTTCTAGAGCGTAAGCGCAGATCTTGCGGAGCTCGCAACGTGGACAATCGGGGCAAGGTTCGACACAGGTGTCGTGGGCCAGTTCCTCGAGGAGTTCCAGGAACTCGACGCCTCGATTCTTGGGAACGGCGCGCTCGAGGATGGAGCGCAGGGACGGGAGGTCGGAATCCGAGATCCCCAGCCGTTCCAGGGCGCGGCGAGTTGCGGAATCGATGGGGATCGCGTGGCCTCCAAGGGCTTGCTGGATCACCGTCGCTGTGACGTAGTCAGATGAGAATGCTTCGTATACGTGAAGTACCTTGAGGGCTTCTTTGAGCGGTTTCTTGGTGAGTGGCTCGAGTGAGAAACCGTAGGTCTTCGAGAAGAGCTGGCGAAGGAAACGGCGAATCCGCTCGGCGCGACCCTGGGCGTCGGGAATATCGGCGAGCGCTTCCTGGACCTCGGCGATCGGGCTGACGCGGACCTCGTTCCAGTCGAAGTACTGGTCCTTGAACCGCGAGAGCGCCTGGTTGGCCTGTTCGCGGGTTACATCCTCGTGGCAGATCCCGTAAACAACGGCTTCCAGCACGCTGAGCCGGCCCGCGGACCGATCGGGCTTGGGCTTGTAACGGCGCTTGAGCTGGGCATGGACGTCGGTGAGGAACTGAGACTTACTTTGTGTCGCCATGAGACTCATCGTCGCAAAATGCCATGTGTGCGGACAAAAAAAGAGGAAACAACGCTACTCACCTGGCCCCGGAGGTCTGGCGAGGCTTCGTTCTCGAACGTCTTCAGGAAGGGACGGGGGGCACGTCGCCGTCTGGGTCCGCGTCCGGGGAAAGGTCCGCGTCGCTTGCCGGGCTGGGCTCGCCCGCGGCGCGGTCGGGCTTGAGATCGGAAGCAACAGCCTCGGCGATCAGGCGGCTCAACTCGACCGATTTCTTCACGCTGTCGTCGAGCTTGAACGTGAGCACCGGCGTGAAACGAGTTTGCAGGCGAGCCGCAACCTTGGACTGAAAGAAGCCCGCGGCATGTTTCAGTCCGCGCAGGGCGAGACTCTGCTCCGCCTCGTTTCCCATCACCGTGACGTGGACCGTCGCCTGGCGTAGGTCCGCGGAGACCTCGACCCGCAGGACGGTGACCGAGCGGATCCGCGGGTCGGCGGTCTCGAAGAGAATGGCCGAAGCCACAACTTCGCGGATCGCCTGGGCCACGCGCAGATTGCGGTGAGAGGACATGGATCCACCTCGCGAACAGCGGACGGCCGAAGGCAACGCAGTCGTCATTTCCCGACCGCATCGTCGTCTCCCGGCGTGCGGCGTCCGATCAACATCGATGCCCAGGCATGCCGCCTTTGCCGGGCCAAGGGAAAACCCGCGCAGGCGGCTCACGCGTGGTACACAGTCAGGTCAGGAGGGCCTTTGCTACAAGGTGCGGCGAATCACGTCGACCCGGTAAGCTTCGATGACGTCGTCGGGCTTGATGTCGTCGAAGTTGCCGATCTTGATGCCGCACTCGAAGTTCTGAGGGACCTCTTTGACATCGTCCTTGAATCGCTTGAGAGCCTCAAGCGAGCCCTTGTAAATCTCGCGGCCCTCGCGAATCAAGCGAACCTTGGCGCCGCGTTCGATGACACCCTGGGTGACGAAGCAGCCGGCCACGGCGCCAACCTTGGAGATCTTGAAGACCTGGCGGACGACGGCACGACCGAGGTGGACTTCCTTGATCTCGGGAACCAGCAGTCCCTCCACGGCCTTCTTGATGTCGTCGGTGACCTGGTAGATGATATCGTAGCGGCGGATCTCGATATCCTTCTCCTCGGCCTGGATGATCGCTCGGTCCTCGGGGGCGACCCGGAAGCCGATCACGATGGCCTGCGAGGCGTCGGCCAGCAGGATGTCACTATCGGTGATGCCGCCAACGCCCTTGAGCAGGATGCGGATCGGGACCTCGCTGTTCTCCAGTTTCTCCAGCTCCTTGGTCAGGGCCTCGATCGAGCCCTGAACGTCGGCCTTGATGATCAGGTTGAGATTCTTGACCTTCTGCTCGGCCATCTTGCTATAGAGGTTTTCCAGGGTGACGGCCTGGCGCTCGGCCTGTGCGGCATCACGAGCGCGGAGCCGGCGGGCCTCGGCGATCTCGCGGGCGATGGCAATGTCGTCGATCACCGCAAAGGTTTCGCCCGCGGTGGGAACGACATCGACCCCGGAGATCTCGACCGGGGCGGATGGTCCGGCCTGCTCGATCGAGATACCCCGATCGTTGAAGAGGGCGCGAACCCGCCCATAGCCATCGCCGCAGACGAGGACGTCACCTACGCGCAGGGTTCCGTCCTGGATCAAGACTGTCGCGACGACACCACGGCCCTCGGAGAGCGAGGCCTCCAGGCAGGTTCCGCTGGCGGGACGGCTGGGGTCGGCCTTGAGCTCGTGCAGCTCGGCAATCGTCTCGAGCGTGGCCAGCAGGTCGGAGATTCCCTGACCGGTCACCGTCGAAGTCTTGACGACCTCAATATCGCCGCCCCACTCGACGGGATGAAGGCCCTGTTGCGAGAGCTCGCCGTAAATCTTGTTGATATTGGCCGCAGAGTCGGCGTTGGGCAGATCGATCTTGTTCAGGGCGACCACGATCGGGACCTCGGCCGCCTTGGCATGGGCAATGGCCTCGACGGTCTGGGGCATGACTCCGTCATCGGCGGCCACGACCAGGACCACGATGTCGGTCACGTTGGCTCCCCGAGCCCGCATGGCCGTGAAGGCTTCGTGGCCAGGGGTGTCAACGAACGTGATCGGCTTGCCGTTGTACTCGACCTGGTAGGCGCCGATGTGCTGGGTGATGCCGCCGCTCTCGCTCTGCACAACATTGGATTTGCGGATGCGGTCCAGGAGCGACGTCTTGCCATGGTCGACATGGCCCAGGATCGTGATGACCGGGGGGCGGGGTTCGAGGTTTTCCGATGCGTCCCCGGGGGCGAGCGAGTCCAGCAATTCATCCTCCGCGGTGCGTGCGTGAACGACCTCCAGCTCGACGCCAAATTCCATGGAGAGCATGAGCGCCATATCGTCGTCCAGACTGGTGTTGATGGTCGCCATCTCGCCCATCGCCATCAGCTTTCGCAACAGGTCATTGGCCTTGATGCCGATCGCCTCGGAGAGGTTGCGGACGGAGATGGGAGGCTCGATCTGGGCGTGGTTCTTCCGGGTTGGGGCGAGGGCGAGACGCTGGCCACCGCCCTTCTGGCTCCTCTTGGCCGTCGCTCGCACGCGGCGGACATCCTCCTCCTCGGTCAGCAGCGTGGCCGCCGGCAAGGGCGAGGTGACCCGGCGCTCGACCGCTCGCTCGTTGCGGCGGGCGCGGCGGCCGGCTCGATCGGCGGAGGAGCCGACCCTGCCCTTGGCCTTGCGCTCTTCCTCCTCGTCGAAAGCCGGCGGGATCGCTGGAGGGGCAGGGCCGACGTAGGGTGGGGCTCCCGGGGCGGTGGTGTGACTGCGGCGACCTGGCATCCCGGGCATGAGTCCGGTGCCCGGACCAGCGCGCTCGCGCGGGGGGGCGGCGGGGACTGGCCCGCGCGGCGGCTGACCGCCCCGTAAACCACTCGGAGGGCTTCCGGGGGCTGGCTGTGGCTGGTTGCCCAGTTGCCCTGACCGCATCAGGTTGAGCACTTCCTCCCGGGTCATCCGCTTCTCGGGACGCTGAGTCTTGCCCTCGGCGGCATGACTCGCAGGCCGCGGGGCGCTACTTGGCCGGTGCGCAGGCACCTGGGGCGCAGCCACCGGAGGCAAGGGACGACGAGGAACACTGGGTGGCTCGCGACGCGCTCCCTCGGTGAGGGCATCGTCGCTTGGGCGGCGGGCCGGCGCCGAGGGTGGGGACGACGCCGGCGCGGTGCGCTGGACGGGTGGGCGGATTCCCGCCGAAGACATGTAGTCGCTCCGCTTCAAGGGTTGGAAACTCGCAGTCCCCGGGGCGCCTTCCTGTCCGCCCGGAACCGCCGGTGATGAGCCCTGTGTTTTGGAGGGGCGTGACTCGGCCGAAGGAGTGAGGGCCGGGCCTGCGCCGCCGGGGCGAATCCCGGTTCCGCGGTGAGGCGTGTGCGCCGAGAGGGGTCCACCCCCAAGACGCGATGCGAGGCCTCCCCCGGATCGTGCCAGAGGGGGCGAACTCAAGGGGATGCGGGCCGGGCTTGCGCCTGCGCCCGGGGTCGTCTCCTGCGGTGACCCTGGTCCGTTGCCGAAGGCCGGCGCCGCTCCTGAAGCGGAAATCTGGGCAGCGGGTTGGGAGGGGGCCGGGGTGTTTGCCGCGGTGGGCACGGATGGCCTGGCCATGGCAGGAGGGACGACGGCTGCAACCGGCCTGGGTTGCGCTGACGTGGTGGTGGAAGTCGCACCGACGCCCCGGCCGGCCGCGGTTGCCGGCCCGGCCGGCCGAGCGGTCGAGGAGGGACCCTGGGCCGCGGCCGAGGATGAGGAGGATGATGCGGTCGGGGCCGATGAGAGCGGGACCGATGCCACCGGTCGAGGCGTCGATCGCATGGTCGGCGCTGCGGGGTTAGGCGACGATGCCGCAGCAGGTCTGGCGTTCTGAGCGTCCTTCCCGGTCGACGGCTGTCTCATCAGCTCTCTGATCCGCTCCACGGTCGACGGGTCGAGACTGGCCAAGGCACTCACCTTGACCTCGAGCCCCCAATTCTGGATCCGCTCGAGCAACTCCTGGCTCTTCAGTCCCAGCTCTTTCGCCAACTCGTGAACACGCGTGGACAAAGCCAACTCCTCCCGGAGCTTACTCCGGATGGTCGTGGAAAAACACGACCTGGGGCACGAATTCGGGGTTGATGAGTGCTTCCCGCGGGACCGGTTCGTTCACGCTCAACAGTCCGCGACGTGAAGGCGACTCGATTCCAGATCTCCCCGGAGGACACGGCCGAACCACTCGGGTCAGGAGGCCATCCGGGGCTCCAATGTACTTGGTGAGGGTGACAATGTGCCGGCCGCCTGGGCGGCCAACCCGCATGGGCCGGGAGAGCGGCACGGTATGGCTACGACTGGTCGCCGTCTTGCGGCTCCTGTTCGTGGGATCCACGTTTTTGGGAAGTGACCGGCGAGGCGGGCTGGACCGGCCGAGCCGGACCGGCTGGCTCGCCGACTGGCGCCGTGGCTGGACCGGACAGACCGGACGGCCCGCCCAGCTCGACCGCATCGGTCACGATCCTGATGGCCGCACCCTGATCGTCGTCATGGGGCTGCGAAGTCACTTCGTGACCCTGCGGCGATAGACCGGAAGTCTCTACCGCCAAGGCCAGGTCGTGGATCTCGTCGTCGCTCGCCTCGTCTCCCTCCGAATCGGGGCTTTCGTCCGAAAATAATTCGTTCCCGACCACATCGTCTTGTTCGGGAGGCAAGGCCGAACGGTGAATGCCGGTCGAGTCACTGGGGATGGCTGATGAATGGGTCTGGGTGTCGGTCTGGACATGATCGGCGGAATCGTCCGGGCTCGCCCCGTTTGCCGCCGTGAGCTCGACCGGCCGTGTCTCCTCTGCTGGGGAATCGTCGTTGCCGCTGGGGCCTGTCTGATCGTTGCTTGGAGGTGCTTCGAGCAGGGCGGCGGCGGCCCGGCCTCCCTTGCGACGAGGCAGCTCTTCGGAGAGCTCCTCCGCCAGAACCTCCGCTCGTGCGACGATTTCCGTCGCTTGTTCTTCGCTCAATCCCTCGATGGTGTTCACCAGATCGGCGATTTCCATCACCGAGAGATCGTCGTAGCTGAGAATTCCCTGCTCGACGAGCCGTTCGGCCAGCTCGGTCTCCACTCCGGCGATTTTCTCGAGGGCTTTGACCGCCTTATCGATGACCTCGTCGAGTTCCTCGGCGGTCATGATTTCGATGTCCCAGCCAACCAGCTTGGAAGCCAGCCGCACATTCTGGCCCCGGCGGCCAATGGCCAGGGAAAGCTGGTCATCGCGCACCAGGACGATGGCACGGCCCAGCAGGTGGCACAGCATCACCTCATCGATCTCGGCAGGTTGTAGGGCGTTGGGAATCAAGACCTGGAGCGACTCGTTCCAGCGCACGATGTCGATCCGCTCGCCCCCGAGCTCATCCACGATATTCTTGATTCGCGTCCCGCGGACTCCGACGCACGCGCCGACGGCGTCGATCTTGGTGTCGATCGAAGTGACGGCGACCTTGGATCGGTATCCCGCCTCACGCGCCAGCGCCCGGATGGCAATGATCTGGTCGGCGATCTCGGGAATCTCCAGCTCGAACAGACGACGCACGAAGTCGGGATGAGTGCGGCTGAGGATGATCTTGACGCGCTGGCCGACCTTGCGCACGTCCAGGATGATGGCGCGGATCCGTTCGTTGGGGTGGTAGCTTTCCCCGGGAATCTGCTCGCCGCGGGGCAGGATGCCGTCGGTCTTGCCCAGGTTGACGATGACCGCGCCACCCTCGAACCGCTGCACCGTTCCGGTGACGAGGTCGGCACGCTGGTCCTCGAATTCGTCGAAGAGGCTGTCGCGCTCGGCCTCGCGGATCTTCTGGATGATCACCTGCTTGGCTGTCTGCGCCGAGATTCGCCCCAGCTCCGAGGGATCCATCTTGACCCCGTCCTTGGTGGCGTCGATGGCACCGGTCTCGCGATCGATGTGAACCTCAATATCGGCGGCATCCGGATAGTGCTTGCGGGCTGCGGTCGTGAGCGCCGATTGAATCCCGTCGAACAAGATATCCTTGGGGATATTCTTGTCTCGGTGAATACTGTCCACGATCCGGACCAGATCAACGCTCATTCAATGCCTCCGAGGCGTGCCCTGTGAGTTGCTCGATGCTTACCTATCGGATCGCGGCCAGCCTTGATGCAAGGGAAACGAACCGGAAAACAACGCCGAGCCGCGCCCGGTCGAGCAGGCGGGGCTCGGTCTTCTTACCGCGATGCTATCGAGCAGAGCAACGCCTCCCTGGATCCTTCCCCGGCAGAATCGGCCGCACGGCCCGATCGAGCGCAGGGAACGAACCAAGCCCCATCCCAGCCGGGACCGATCAAGAAAACCGGCAACCCCAGCTAATATCTCAATTTATCAAGTAGTTGACAGGGCTGTCAAGCGTCCGAACAATGGTAAGTCATTCCCGGTACGAGGCTGTGAGTGTGGCCAGGCGACCCCTCACTCACCCCGGGCGGCTCGATAGCGAAAGGAACCTGCCGGTTTGATGGCTCTCGCTCCGCTCGATCACGATGCCCTCAGAGCGGCTCTCGAGGCCGCCAGCTTGCGGTGCACCCCACAGCGGCTGGCGGTCTATGACCAGCTCAGCCGGGAACTTCGCCATCCTACCGCCGAGGATGTGTTTCATGCCGTCCGCTTGACGATCCCAAAAATCAGCCTGGCAACTGTTTACAAAGCGCTTGAAGCCCTTGTCGAGATTGGCGCGGCTACCAGGCTGACGGCGGCCGACGGGACGGGCTCCGCCCGGTACGATGCGCGCAGCGAAGCGCATTATCACTTCCGCTGCCTCCGTACCGGCAGCGTGTACGATCTGCCGACCCGCTTCGATCCCGCCTTGGTATCGAAGCTCGATCCCCATCTTGAGGAAGACCTCGCACGCCAGGGTTTTCGAGTCACCGGTTATCGCCTGGAATTGATTGGTTACCGGGATCAAGCAAGCCTGGCAGCCCATCCCAGACATCAGGCTGAAGCACCCAGTGGTCCGGCGATCAGGCCCTTCCTCTCCGATGGGAATGAGAACCAGGGATGATGCCACCGACTCCCAGCTTCGGGGCACTCGTCGATACTCACGCCCACCTTGAGGATCGTCGTCTTCAAGAGGATATCGAAGGCGTGATTGAGCGGGCACGCGCGGCCGGATTGGTCCAGATCATCGCAATCGGCACCACTGCCGCCGACAGTGCGGCCGTGATCGAGATCGCCAGCAGCCATCATGGCATTTTCGCCGCCGTGGGAGTTCAGCCCAACCACGTCGCCGAGGCTGAACCGGATGATTGGTCCCGCATCGTCAAGCTGGCGGCCGGGCCCCGGGTCGTGGCGATCGGTGAAACCGGGCTGGATCGATACTGGGACCGCACTCCATTTGCCGATCAGCAGGAATGGTTCGATCGCCACTTGACCTTGGCCCATGACTGCATGCTTCCCGTGGTCATTCATTGCCGCAACTGCGAGGCCGACGTCATCGAGCAGCTCGGGCAACTGCGACGTCCGGTCCAGGGGGTTCTTCACTCCTTCACCGGAACCGCTGAGCACGCGGCGGCTTTTCTCGAGCTTGGACTCCATATCTCGTTCGCCGGCATGATCACCTTCTCGAACAAGAACCTCGATCCGCTTCGCGCCGCCGCCTCAAAGATCCCCCTGGAGCGGCTCCTCGTCGAAACCGACAGCCCTTACCTCAGCCCTCAGCCCGTCCGGGGACGTCCCAATCAACC
>JAFAHT010000258.1 GCA_019237095.1 Planctomycetaceae bacterium | reverse complement strand
TCACCTCGAGCCGGCCGGCGGCCTGATGTCCCGGCTGTCGATCGAGATGGGCCACTGCCGGGTGCTTCTTGTCGAGCGAGCCGTAGGCGAGCTCGGCCTCCCGCTTCTTGTCGATAGGGTTAATCTCTTCGACGTGGAGTAATGCCAGCAGGTTGCCATAGACATCGCGCAGGGCCAGAGGCTTGCCCTCCTCGGCACCATGACCAGGGGTGACAGGCAAGGTGACGGGCAGGGGCCAGAGCGTGCCATCGGCCAGGCGCATTTCGGTGACGACACGGTCATAGTCGGCCTTGCCCATGAACCCGCCAAGCGGCGAGAACCCGCCCACACTCAGCAGTTCCAGGTCGCAGAGACCGCGTTCGTCCAGGGTCAGGCTAGCATGATCCTTGGCGGTCGCCTTCATCTCGGCAGCACGCTCCGGACTGACAACAAGATCGACCAGCGAGCCTCCGTAGGGCGTATTCAACGGGACCTTCGGTTGTGCGGTAATTTTCAAGCTCCTTCCCACCAGAGAACCAAATCAACTCGCCCATTCTGCCCCGGAAAAGTTTGACAATCCCAGGGAATTGGGCAAAAACGGCATTTTCCTGAGATTCGGCCAACCCCGCCACCCGAACCAGAGAAACTTTCCCGGGCGGGGATTTTTCGCTGCATTCCGGGGTTCTTTCGCTGCATTCCTGATAATAGGGAGGCCGGAAATCGACTTCAGATCGTCCATTCGTGAGGCGCGGTTTGCGCGACGAGCTCGGCGATGGTAGTGGTGTCGAGGACGCTGCGCTCCGCGGCGCGGACACGGTCCCAGACCACGCCCAGGATTCGCGCGGCCGGACGTTTCTCTCGAGCAGAACCGCGCTGGGGTGTGTCCGGGCCGTCGATCACGGCCAGCACCTCGCTGAGCGCAATCTTGGCCGCGGGACGAGCCAGGCGATATCCTCCCGACGCACCGCGGGTGCTGACGACCAGCCCCGCTCCTTTTAGCTGGAGCAGGATCTGGACCAGGTAACGCTCGGGAATCGCGTGAGTATCAGAGATCTCGCGGATCCGCACTGGTGGTGCGTCCGCGCTCTGCTGGGCCAGCGCCAGCAAGGCCAAACAAGCATATTCCGCCTTCGCCGAAATCTTCATCGGGCCATTTGCCTCCATGGCCCCTCGGGCAGGCAACTCAAAGCTGGCTGCTGTCCAGCGAATGCAGCCCGCACTCGGTCTTGGCCTGTCCCGCCCACCGACCCGCGCGTTCGTCCTGTCCATTGACCACGGGCTTCGTACAGGGCCAGCAGCCAATCGAGGGATACCCCCGATCGTGCAACGGGTTGTAGGGGACGCGATTGGCCACGATGAAGGCCCAAACGTCGCGGCGGGTCCAGTTCAGGAGGGGGTTGACCTTCACGAGGCTGAACTTGGGGTCCCAGCCAACCACCTTTGCCTTCGCTCGATCCGCCGATTGGTCTGCCCGGATCGCCGTGATCCACGAGTCGTAGCCCACGAGCGCTCGTCGCAGTGGAATGATCTTTCGCTCGTAGCAGCACTGCTCGGAGTTCGCTACGTAGAGCGGTCCACTGTGCAGGCTTTCATACTCCCCCACCGACGTGTCCGGCCGGACCATCTCTACCTCGATCCCGTAGCGATCGGCGAGCTGGTCCCGCAGCGCCAGGGTCTCGGGAAACTGGTAGCCCGTGTCCAAGTTAAAGACGCGGACACGGGGCTCAACCTCGGCCAGGAGATGAATCAGGATACAGCCTTCCGGACCAAACGCGGTCGCCATCGTCAACCGCGGAAAGAATCTCTCGACGGCCCACCGCAGAATCTCCGTGGGCGCCGCCTCAACGAGCAGTTCGTTGACTTCCGTCAGCTCTTCCTCGGCCAGCATCGCTTCAGCCCTGGACATGGCGTTCGAGCTCCCCAGATTGTAGAATTGGGGCCAATCTTACATTTCCCAGTGATGAAAGTCAACATTGTGGCTCCACAGGATTCAGGGAGGGCGGGAGCCAATCCGCGGGGCAAGCACTCGGCCAACAGGCATCGATCTTGCACGTAAGTTGATCGCGTCGAGCGGAATACGGGAAGCGTAAGGTTACGACTCCGCTCGACGAGCATCGGAACGAGTTCTCGACTGTGGACTGGTCTGCGCGTTGAAGATCGAACGGTTGGAAAACGCGGCGTTGCCATGGATTCGGCCGGGCGACCGGGCGGCATACATTCGTCGCCACGTACTTTCCCAAAGGGATCCAAACATGGCCGGAGATCGGCACATTTACGGCGAGGTCAACAGCAAGACGGACATGAAGCGGGTTTTCAGTGACATCCGCCACGACGTCGAGGCCGCCGGGTCACGTCCCGCCTTGACGGAGTTGTACAAGCGGGCCGGCTACCTCATCACGCTCACCCATGCCCCCTCCTGGCAGGAGAAGTTCGGCCAGGACGCGGCAAAGTTGCGTGAGGTGGGCCAGGAGGAGTTCCGCAAGACCGCCCGCATCATCAACCGCCGGGCCGCCCAGATCGGCACCGAAGCGGATTACGATGACCAATGGGGGGACGCATCATGAGCACGGCTCAGAAGAGGACGTACCGCTCCACCGAGTCGAAGTACAAGGGCGGGGCGAGCGAGATGTACGTCACCTACGACCTGGATCAGCGGACCCGAGGCGGGGACAGCGCATTGGTCCCCAAGATCAAGCGGGTTTATATCGCGGGAGACGTCGAGGGATGGCAAGTCGGCGATTTCCGCAAGCGGTCCGGGCGCGAGGTCCACGGCGTGCGAATCGAGTACCAGCAGAGTCGAAGTCCGCATCGGCGAGACGCGTACCGAGCGGCGCGCGACCAGACTGAATATGAGGTCCGGCCGACCGGTGTTCGAGCAACGAGGCAGCGGTTCGCTCAGATCGTGGAATTGCCGCTGGAGGCGCGAAACGTTCGGTTCCACACGGACGGGAAGGAGTTGCCCGAGCCCTATCGGCACGCTCTGCAGAGCGTCCGTTAGGCCGACCTTCCCAACACGCGCAGCCGTTTCGTGGATCGAAAGAACACGAAAGGACCTTCCTATCGATGCGCATGCCCATTCGCAGCGACGCCTTCGCCGAGTGGCGGGCGATTCCTGGCCCGCATGGCTGGCACTTGACCCCTTGCCGGCCGTTCGCGATTCGACTATTCCAAGAGGCTCCATCCCAGTTCACGCCCTCGGCCGAGGAGGCCATCATGGCGCAATGTGAAGTCTGCGGCAACGAATATTACCTGTCCTTCGAAGTCGTCACGGCGGGGCAGCGGCATGTCTTCGACAGCTTCGAGTGCGCGATCCACAAGCTCGCCCCGGTCTGCTCCGAGTGCGGATGCAAGGTGATCGGCCACGGAGTCGAGGCAAACGGCACCTTCTATTGCTGCGCCAATTGCGCCCGGAAGGCGGGGGTCATGACCGTCGCCGACCGCGCCTGAAGTCGTCATTCGGCGTCGCGCGGGGTTCCCGCAGCCCGTGATCGCGTCCCGGGGCGGGCCGATCGCCGTCATCGTCCAGGCGGGCGCGTCGCTGGCCGGAAACGAATCGCATGACGCTGCTTCGACCGGGATCGACGAAGTCAAGCACGCGGGCGTTACGCCACATCCAGGCCGGTAAATGCCGGAAGTTATGTCACGACGTCTGAGAATCCCGGCTGACCCTGTGACTCACCCAGGGTTCACAACCACCGGGACTCTCCGGCCACGGGCGCGGCACCCTCATCACTCAGCCGGAATCTCCTTCAGGAGGTTCTTCCCCTCATCACTCACACGAGACTCCGGCTCTTGCAAGACGCGCTGCACCGGGGTCTCTCGGCCGTTATTGACGGCCGGCTGCACAGCAACGGCGGCCTGAACGTCGCGGCGAACATTGGCTGCGGCCTGCTCCGCCGCAACGGTGATAGTCGGGGGGACCGGCGCGCCGGTGCGGTCCACGATTTGGCTGGTGGTCTGGCCGTCAACAACATTCGCGGACACTCCCATGACGCCGGACTGTTGCAGGGCGACCTTGGCCCGGAATTTGAGGTCGCTCATTAACTGGAGATCGTCGATGTTATGCGCCGGCGACCAGAAGTCTGCGCGGAGTCGGACTCCGCCGGGCTCGAGAGCCTCGACCAGCACACGCGGCGGTGGGTCGGACAGCACACCCGGCTGATCATGCAAGGCGTGGTTCAGCGCGCTAATGGCGTTAGCCGTCGAGGCCTCGTTGGGGATCAGCACATCGAAACTATTCCGCATGTTCGGCGAGGCGGTTGCGTTGACCATGATCTCCTTGAAGATCGTCGAGTTGGGGATGCGGACGTGCTTCCCTTCGAGTGTCACCAGCACGGTCGCCCGCGTGTTCAGCGACTTGACAACTCCTGACTGGCCGGCGATCGTTATGTAGTCGCCGACCTGGAAAGGCCGGCGGATGCCCAGGAGCACCGAAGCAATAAAGTTCTCGCTGATGTCCCGGAATGCGAAGCCGACGGCCAAGACGGCCAAACCTGACACACCCACGACCGACATCACCACCTGGGTCAGTTGCAATATGCCAAGCGCCAGCATCAGGCCACCGATGACCAGCATCGCGCTGATGACAGACCCGACCACCGACCGCAACAGCACGTTGTGCACGAAGGGGGCCAGCAGATCCTCGGACCGGGCCGCGAAGAGCCGCGCCAGGAGGCACGAGATCGTCGCGGTCGACAGAGCCAGCAGGATCAGGAGCCACTTGCGCGCAAGATAGTCGCGTAACGCGCCCAAATCCCGCCCCGCGAACTGCCAGCCTGTCATGACCTCCTCGTCGGTGTTCAACTGGTTCAGGACCAGCCGCACCCCCTCGACCCGTCGCACCACGTCGGTGATCTCGTCGCGAGAACTGTCATCGTCAACCCGACCTTCGATCGCCACGACGCCGTCTTCGACAGTCACCTTCACGCTGCGGATCCCTGGGTACCTGGGGAGGAACTTCGCCAGGAATCGTTGAATCTGTTGGTCGGTGACCTGCCGGTGCACCGTGATTGGTCCCGCGGTGGTCGCCACCGCCGCATTGACCTTCTCCTGAGCCGCCCCAGGGGTCTCTGCGCCGTTCGCCGCGGTTTTGGCCGGCGGGGTGGCGGGCTGGTTCGAGGTCTGCGCCTGGGCCACGTGAGCGCACACCAAGACGATGATCGCGATCCCGGCCGGAGCCCGTCGCATGTCCAAAGTTCGTTGCAACCAATCCATCTTCAACACCCCTTCGGAATCGGTGGACAGGGACAAGAGTAGGCAGCGCCGGCTTGGCCTGGGCTGACCCGCATGCTTGTTCGCGTCGCCAGACCGTCATCGACCAAGATCACGGTCTTGGCGCACACATCGGATGACCCGCGGCCGCCCCGGGAAGTACTCTCCCGTTCCTCCCGCTCCGGTTGCTCGTCCGCGGTAATCCGATCGATGACCTGGGGCAGAGGCCACAGGCATGCCACCTCGCACCAACGCCAGGACCGGCACGCCCGGCCAACCCGCGTATTTGGCCAGGGCGCGGGGGCATCGGCGAGACACCGCTCGTACGGATACGGCACGAGGCAACATCTCCTGGCATCTACACGCAAACTCAAGGCCGTGGAGAGACAATCCGGCCTTGAGACATCCGCTCCTCGATGGGCCTCTGGAACGGGAACCGGAGCCACTCAGGAGCTCAACCTGCTGCTGCCAAGTCGCTTAAGACTAGAGCGCGGTTTCCATAGGCGCGTGCGTGACCAAGCGTGGAGGAAGAGGCCTTGATTCGCCATGACTCTGAACTACGGCTTTCCCCGCGTCACACCTTGGTGAATTTCGATGCGGTTGTCGTGGCGGGAGTGATCCAGCTCGGGCTGTGCAGCTCATGGCTGCGGATCTCGGCCTCGTGCAACAGGGTTTCGGCGATCGCGTCGAGGCCGTTCAGGAGCCGATGGCGCTGGGCTTCGGGGACATCGAAGCGATACGCGGTGGTGGATAGGTCGGATCGATGCAGCGTCAAGGTCCGGGCCTGGAGGTCGACGGTGATCTCTGCGCCGCCGGGCCCGAGGCCGGCCGCGGCGATGTCTTCCCACTCGTTCTCCGGAAGCTCGATAGGGAGCAGACCGTTGTTGTAGGCGTTGCCTTCGAAGATATCAGCAAATCCCTCATCCTTCCCCGGGGCGATCACGGCCCGATAGCCGGCCTGGGCGATGGCCCAGACGGCGTGTTCGCGGCTCGAGCCGCAGCCGAAGTTACGACCGACTACAAGGATGCTCGCCCCTTTGAGCTCGGGGTGGTTCAAGGGGAAGTCCGCTGCGTCCGGGCCGTGAGCCTCGGGGTCGTCGATCGGTGGCGCGCCGCCGGGCGCGTAGCGTCGGTCGGCAAAGAGCAGCGGTCCATAGCCTGTGCGCTCGATCCGCTTCAGATACCGCGCCGGAATGATGAGGTCGGTATTCACGTCGGTCCAGTCAAGTACGGCGATCCGGCCGCGGTGGGTGACAAACGGATCCATTGATGTCTCTCCTACTTGCCAAGCAGCGTGCGGACGTCGGTGAACCGCCCGGCGACGGCCGCCGCGGCGGCCATGGAGGGGCTGACAAGGTGAGTCCGTCCACCGGGGCCCTGGCGGCCCTCGAAGTTGCGGTTGCTGGTGCTGGCGGCGCGCTGGCCGGGTTGGAGCCGGTCGGGATTCATCGCCAGACACATGCTGCAACCCGCCTCCCGCCACTCGGCGCCGGCCTCGGTGAAGATGCGGTCCAGACCTTCAACTTCGGCTTGATGCCGTACTTGCTCGCTGCCCGGGACGATCAGTGCGCGGACTCCGTCGGCGACCTTCCGTCCTTTGAAGACCCGGGCCGCTGACCTCAGGTCCTCGATTCGCCCGTTCGTGCACGACCCGATGAAAACGATATCGACAGGGATCTCGCCAACGGGTGTCCCCGGTCTCAATCCCATGTAGTCGAGAGCCCTGCGCGCTTCCTCGCGAACCGGCGCGGGGATTTCCGCCAGGTCCGGGACCCGGCCGGTCACATCCACCGTCATGGCCGGGTTCGTGCCCCAGGTGACCTGGGGAACGAGCGCGGAGGCGTTGATTTGCACATGAGTGTCAAACGCCGATAGATCCTCGGTCTCGAGGGTCTTCCAGTCGGCGATGGCGGCTTCCAGGTCGCGTCCTCTGGGTACGAAGGGCCGATCACACTTTGCAATGTAGTCGAACGTCGTGTCGTCGGGTGCGATCAACCCGGCGCGGGCGCCTGCCTCGATCGACATGTTGCAGATGGTCATTCGCCCTTCCATGGACAGTGCCGAGATCGCCGGGCCGTGGTACTCGATGACGTGCCCCGTGCCCCCGCCTGTTCCAATGGCCCGGATCACAGCCAGGATGATATCCTTCGGTTCGAGCCCGCCAGGAAGCCGGCCGGTAACCTCGATCCCCAGCGACGGAGGGCGCGCTCCCTGCCAAAGGGTCTGGGTTGCAAGCACGTGCTCGACCTCGCTCGTGCCGATCCCGAATGCCAGCGCACCGAATGCCCCGTGGGTGCTTGTGTGGCTGTCGCCGCAGACGATGGTCATACCGGGAAGTGTCAGCCCCAGCTCGGGACCGATCACATGGACGATGCCTTGGCGGCCGCTCTTGATGTCATAGAGCGTGATTCCGAACTCGCGGCAGTTTGCCCGCAGACTTTCGACCTGGCGGCGCGAAAGCGGATCGCGGATCTCGAGCTGGTTGTCGGTGGGAACATTGTGGTCCAGCGTGGCGAACGTCAGGTCGGGCCGACGTACTCGCCGGCCGGCCAGGCGGAGACCATCAAACGCCTGGGGGCTAGTCACCTCATGAATGAGGTGGCGATCGATGTAAAGCAGCGTCGCCTCGGCGGTCGAGGACACCACATGGCGATTCCATACCTTCTGAAACAACGTCTCTGGCATGCCCGATCAACCTTTGCCTGATTGGCCCCGGCCCGGGAAACCGGCCTCTGATGCCAGCCTGTTTTCGATCCAGACCACCCAGGGTCTCACCGCGGCAGGATCGTTTGTCTTGCACCGTCCTGCACCTTGGCTCCTGGACTCATGACGCCTCGCGGAGGTTCATGGAAAACCCGATTGGATTGTCGCAACCGCGACCGTGACGAGCAAGGGCCAGCAGCCGCAGCCAGACATGGCACAGCTCGCCTGCCGCTCATCCCCTCGTATCTTCTCGCCACGGGAAGGTGCCTTGATTCATGCGCTTGCGGATGGATCCACCAATTCCGGCTGGTTGCCCGGCGGCAAAACGTCTTGGCTCCGAACCATCTCATCGGCATGGTAGCTGGAGCGGACGAAGGGCCCGCTGGCAACCTCCGCGAATCCGAGCGAGCGGGCGATTCTTCCCAGCTCATCGAATTCGTGGGGAGGAAGATACCGCGCGACCGGAAGGTGGCGGGTCGAAGGTTGGAGGTACTGCCCCAGCGTCAGGAAGTCGCAGCCGATCGACCGGAGGTCGGCCAGGGTTTCCACGAGTTCCTCCGTGGTCTCGCCCAGGCCGAGCATCAGTCCGCTCTTGGTTCGAGTCGTCGGGCTCGTGGTCTTCACGTGGTGGAGCACCTTGAGGCTGACCTCATACTGGCTCTTGCGGCGGACGTGCTGCTGGAGCCGGGCGACCGTTTCGAGGTTGTGATTGAAGACCTCGGGGCGGGCCGAGAGGATCCGATCGACGCAGTCGGTCCGGCCGTTGAAATCAGGCGTGAGGACCTCGATGGTCGCGCCGGTACGTTGCCGCACCGTGAGGACGCAGCGGCGGAAATGCTCGGCGCCTCCATCATCGAGATCGTCGCGCGTGACCGAGGTGATCACGACGTGCCGGAGCCCGAGTCGGCGACATGCCTCTGCCAGTCGATCTGGCTCGTCGGCCGACACGGCGGCGGGCTTTCCCCGCTTGACCGCACAGAAGCCACAGGGACGCGTACAAGTCTCCCCGAGGATCATGAACGTGGCCGTCCGCCGCGTCCAGCACTCGGAGCGATTCGGGCAGCGTGCACTCTCGCAGATGGTCTCGAGACCCAGCTCGCCGACCAGACTCTTGGTGAAATAGTTGCCAGCAGAGCTCGGAATGGGCCGCTTCAGCCATGCTGGCAAGCGCCTCGGTCGGTTCTCAGACTCGCGAACGTCATGGCTTTCGACGACGTCGGCCAACACGGGCAGGCCGTGGGGGTTATCCAGGACTGGGAGCGTAGACATGCGATAAGACCTTGCGACGAATCAAAGGGTGGCCGGTATAGACGTGGTGCTTTTCGAACCCGAGAACTCGTTCCAGGTGACGGATCAACGACTCGCGAACCTTGGGCATGGGAGTGCAGCGCTGGCGTCGAGATTCCATCGAAGTTTGTCTCAGCGCGGCCGACCCGATGCCGGGCTCGTCGAGCAGGTCGAACAGATCGAGAAAAGGGCCCACATTGAGCGTCAATCCATGATAAGCAATCCAGCGGTTGACGGCCACTCCGACCGAGGCCACACGCGCCTGACCAAGGAAAACACCGGGCAAGTCGGCTCGTACGGAGCCACGCAGGTCGAACTCGTCAAGGACTCCGAGGACGGCCTGATGCAGCCCTGTCAGGTAGCCAGAAAGTGTCAACCCACAGCTTTGTAGCGGTACGACCGGATAGGCCGCAAGCTGACCGGGGAGATGAAGCACGCACCCTCCACCCCGGTTGACCCATTGAGTGCGGATTCCCAGTGCACGGAGGCCATCATCGTCGGAAACAACGTGAGCCCGGCTTCCTGCTCGACCCACGCTGATCGTTGGCGGGTGCTCACAAAGCAACAACGAGGCACCGCCTCCATCCCCCATCTCGTAGACGATCCGCCGCTGGAGCGACAAGACCTCCTGAAGGTCGACCAACCCGAACAGGAAGATTTCCAGCGAGGGTGCACCGGGGGATGGATTCATCGGCAGTCGATCCCCCGATTGCAGAGGGTGAGATCAATTGGCGCTGAGTGAATAGCTTCCACGACAAGACCGCGTATTCAATCTACTACCCAGAAACACAGCCCCGCAAGTGCGGCTCGGGCGATCTGTCGCGACAATCGCCGACCACAATGCAGCCATCTGGCCCAGGCTATTCTGTGTAAGGAGTGCCTCCGGAGGGAGGAGGTCTTCCTCAATACTGCTCGGCGCTGATGATTTCTGAGCCGCTCACCGAACCCAGGGCCCGCCAGGTGCTGCCGTTGATCGTTTCCTTGATGAAACGAACACTGCCATCACCGAACAAGACGTTCACGCCCCCAGGGTGATAGCTGCGACTCGTGATTGCGGCAAACGTTGGGCCTCCGCTTATTTCTGGAGTCCCCACCAGGTCGAGATCTGCACTGGAAGGAGACTGCAGCTTCACGTCGTCCTGAAGGGAAACCATCACCTTGGTGTTCGGGGCCCATGCTGTGGTCATGCCGCTCTGGTCAACACTTCCATCAGCCCATGACACATGACCCGCGGAAGACAGAGTGCATGGGCTTCCATCGCTGCCAAGCAGCGGCGTGACCATACTGGGGGGCACTTCAGGCGGCAGGACCGAACTCGGAGTGTTAATTGCGGACAGCACTCCACAGTTCGTTCGCTCATATTGGTGGCTTCGCACCTCGGAAGCCAGCAGCTTGGAGCTCAATCCATCTCTGAAATCGGCGGCGCGCCGGCTCAGGTTCGGTCCAAATGCCGAGCGGTTGGGCAATGCGCCAAAACCGCCCCAGACATACCAGTCGCCCATGCACCATCCAATAGTGGACACCGCGCTGATGCCTAAACTGGCATCGTACGATTGCGGGCTGACCTCACTCGGGCAAACAAAGACGCCGATCGACAGCCCCGTGACGGTCAAGTTGACCGGCGCGGTTTGATTCGTCGTGAGATTGATTGCGTTGAAAAGTATATTCTGTTCCATAAACGAAAGGATGCGGCCATTCACGCCCCAGCCACCTACCCAATACGTGGTATTTCCCTTGCCCGAAAGGACCATCGAAGGAGGATAGACTCCGTAATTCGTCTCGTATTGTTGAAGACCAAGTCCGAGTTGCTTCAGATTGCTGGTGCACTGAATACGCCTGGCAGCTTCTCGCGCCGACTGTAGCGCAGGCAGCAACAACGCCATCATCAAACCGAGAATGGTGACAACGACCAGCAGCTCGATCAGCGAAAAACCTGTTCTCGTGGCACGGGGCATCGGCAGAGTCCACTTCCGCAGGTCGCGACGTACTCCATTCCCTGTCAAGGCTCGAAGCGCCGAGTCTCGATCGAAGCAATCCCCCAGATATTGGTCAATGGTTGTTCTGAATGGCAGGACCAACGATTCGGGTATATGTGATCCGAGAGCGTGACAGGCTAGCCGATGACCTCAGGGAGCCTGGATCACCGAGCCGCCGTTCAGGAGCCGCCGTCCCTGGTGTTCGTCGATATGGAGCTGGTCGAGAAGGCGGTGTCGCACAAGCCGCAAAACCGGGTCGACGGTCGCGGGGTCCCGATCGGAAAGAGCGATCATACCGCCCGCCCGCTTGTCGTGCCCGCCGGCGTTTCCCAGGCCGCTAAGAACCTGACGCAAGATTTCGCCGGCGCGTCCGCCCAGGCCCGCTGCGCGCAGCGACAGCTTGATTCCACCGTCGAACAGCCCGACCGCCAGGGCCCAGTTGACCTGATCAAAGCGAATGAAGAAGTCGGCGATCTCAGCGATGATATCGGGCTGAGAAACCTCCCCGCACCAGCTCACGATCAGGTCACGGTACAGGAAGGCATTGATCAGCGAATTCTGAAACGTGGCAAAATGGCTCTGAGGTAGCTTGGGGTTGCGAATCCTGGCAAGCAGGTCCTTGTTGGCTCGAGGAAAAAGCCAGACCAAGGCACCGTCGTCCAGGGTGCTAGCCTCTCGAGGATATCCCGTCGTCTCCGATTCGATTCCGTAGAGTAGCGCCGTTGCCAGTTCCGGTGGAACCAGCACCTTCTGCTCGATCAGGTATCCTGTCACCATGGTGCTCGTCGCACCCAGGTGATCTCGAATATCCTGGAAGATCACCCCGTTCAAATCACCCCCGGTCTCATGGTGGTCGATCACAACCTGCGGTGCCAACTCCTCGCTGAACCGCCTCCCGGTGTAAGGCTGGCTGTCCACCATGATCACCGCGGTCTCGGCATCCACGCTCGCCGTTTCGACCGGGACCAGCGGGATGGGGATCATCTCCACCATGGCCCGATTCTCGGCCCGGGCAATCATTCCGTCTACCGTCAACGTGACTGGTTTTCCCTGCTGGCATGACTCGATCAGGGCCTTTAGACCCAGCATGCTCGCCAGCGAGTCAGGATCAGGATTGATGTGGGAGACGACGACCAGCCGGTGAAATGGGCTCAGCGCCGTCAGAAGCCGATCCGAGCGAACGCTCCGGACGATCTCAAACTGGCTCCCAGGCTCATGCGTCTCAGGATCCGTCACCATCGTAAACGTGTCCGGAGACCTGTTAAACCCATGCATTCGCATGGCGACCCGTGCGGCCAGCGCCGGCACGATACTTTGCCCGAGTTTACGTCATTTACCCTGGTGATTGCCAGACTCCGGTCCCCGGTGCGGGGCTTCCTGCACTCGAACTCCACTCCTTGATCCCCGAGGTTCGTGGAGCCGGCCGGTTCGCAAACGCGATCAGAAGTCCAACGCCAATCACCAGCACAAGGGCATTGAGGCACACCGACCGCCTGTGGAGCTTCTTGAATCGTTCCTGGCCCTCGGCACCGGCATCCCGCGCGGCGTTGATCGCGGGGGTGAGCGAGTTGCCCCCATAGAGCATGATCAGCGTGCCGGCCAGGATAGCCATCGATTGGATCGCGACGGCTCCCCCGCGGTATTCTGGATAGCAGAGCGGCACGGCCACGAAGGCTGGAAGTGCGATCGCCCCCGCGGTCGCTCCCCAGGCATAATAGGTCGGAAAGAGGGCGCGGACGAACTTGGCCCCGTTCTCGGAACCGAGCACCGTGAAGATGATTGGCGCCACTCCGAACGTGAAGAACAGAATGCTTCCCACCCAGGCCGTCAGGGCAATCACATAGACCGAGTCAAAGATCCCCAGCAAGAATCGCGCTGACACCAGAGTCCATCCTCCAACGATCAGTCCAGCGCCCCGGTCAGACCGGGTTCACCGGGGAGAGGAGCCCATCGGGCTGCACCGTCAGCACCGAGCATTCAACTCGGCGCAACACCGCCTCGGCCGTGTTGCCGATGATCAGACTGGGAATACTCTCCCCACGCTTGCCCGGCCAGGCTGGAGGCCAGTTCGCTGATCTTGCGGTTGAGATCTCTGCGGACCTGGCCCTGCTGGTCGTCCAGGGCGCCGACCAGCTCGGTCGCACCGGGAATCGGAGCCGGGTCGACGGTTGCTAGGATCCGCCTGAACCGGTGCCCTTCCGGGGCCGGCCTGACCAGGAAAACGGGGAATTCCTCGACGATAGTGATCAGCCGGAGGCTCGCCCGGTTCTCCCGGGCCAAGCGCGTGACCCGCTCCAGCACCGTGTGCCGTGGTCCCAGGGATTCCTGCCCCAGGACGACCATGATCTTTTGGAAGCGTTTCATCGGCTGGCTCGATCGTGATAACCGGGGAACTTGCCCGGTACGGACAAACCCTGCGTTGCGCGGTCCAGCGACTGGTCTTTGCTCTACCTTCTAGATTATGCGGCCCCATCGCCAGTCGCAACCAGATGGGGCGTAACTCGACTCCACTTCGAATGGGCCTCAACCCGAGCATACGTGACAACCGGCAGCGGCGAAATCGTTCCAACACTCGATAGGCCGCCGTTGTTCTTCCCGGTGCACGAGCTGGCGCCCGGTAGACCACGCCCGCGCGACCGGCGGTGTCCGAAGTGCCATGCCGGGCATGAAGGAAGATTGCGTGAGAATTGGGTTCCTTCGTTCCGCTGATGCGAGCGTCCTCCACACCTAAGTCGAATTGCTTTAACAGGTTATTTCATTCATACGATGGGCTTCGATGGCATCGTCCCAAAGCAGCGAGTTCCAGGGGGGTGGCGGCTTGACACTTTTGGCGCCTTGAGATTGGCCCTTTCCCAGGCATTTCCGCCACCAGAGGCCGCTCTTCTCATGCCCCACGCCTCACGCCCCGCGCTTCACCTCCCACATGGCACACCCCACGATCGTCGGGGGGGCCCGCCGTCGATGCCCCGCGCTGCCCTGGGTACAGCACTCCCCACTCGGCAGGAACCAACATGCTACGAGATGCTACGTTTTCCGGCTTTTTCCAAAGTTTGCCGCGCCATGTTTTCGTCGCAAGTTAATGTGCTATATTAAGTTACGTCAATTCCTCTCTGCACTCAGGTGGGGATTGTCTCACGCAGCTATCGCTGTAGTTGACAGTTCTTGCGTCAACTCGGCTGGGTCGGATTGAAGCAGTGTCCAGAAGTCGTACGTGGGCAATTCCAAACCCAAGGCTTGGTACGGACACTTCTTTCTTCTGGGGCCAGACGCAAAGGCGTGGCAGTTCCAGTAGAACCTATCGTGCCACCT
>JAFAHT010000094.1 GCA_019237095.1 Planctomycetaceae bacterium | reverse complement strand
CATTTTACTCCGTCGGGCCGCTTTGAGCCAGCCCCGATCCAGCCCCTCAGCTCTGAGGAATACGCCTGGTTGGATTCTGCCAGGTGGTCGGCACCCGACCAAGGCCGGCACGTGTGGGCGCTCCGGGAGAGGGCGCGCCTAGGGTGGCGAGCAGCGGGCGTGGGTTTTCTTGCGGCCAGCAACTGGAGACCCGGAGAACGCTCGGATTCGGCTAAGAGCTATCGAGGCGGATCTGAATGCTGGCGGCGCGAAGGGGGTCAAAGGCTTGGTCGTTCAAGATCATGTAACGGAAGGCATCCAGCAAACGGTGGGCGAGATTCTTCAGGCTGCCGAACAACTGCATGGGTGTCCGTCCGAACTCGGCCGCCAAGTTGCGCAGCAAACTGCCGGCTTCCACCAGTTGTTGGATCATGTGGGCGATCTGCAACAGGTAGTAGTAGGCTTTGAGGTTTTCCGGGTCGATGCTGAAAACGTGTTCCAGGTTGAAGCCGCTGTTCTTTTGGCGATTGAATCCTTGGTTCTCAATGTGCCAGCGGTGTCGTCCTCCTTTGGTGGCGATGTCCTCAACGGTACAGGTGTTGACCTCGAGGCCCGTGATCCAGGCGAACGTGGTCGTTTCGCCCTCCACCGTTTCCTTGCATTCGATGGCGTTAAACTGCCAGGTTCGCCCCTGGTCATCCCGATAGGACAAGCCGTGGATCCAGCAGTAAACCTGGTGAACGCCTCCAGGCGCAGAGCGTTCCAGCGTGTTTTCGGGACACAGCTTCACACCGTTCTGACCTGGGTTCGTCGTGGCAAGATTCCGCATATCCGCGATGGGCGCGGCCGACTGCTGTTCAATCTGAACACGGTCTTGGAAACGCTGCGCCAGAAGTCCGAGGATGCCCGCCACGAGGCCGCCGGAAGGGCTGGTGTCCAATGACACCAGCCCCCCGCCGCAAGCCCGCCGTGTACGATCCTGGCCCTGTCAAGCTGGCCGATGCCATCGACCCGCCCGAGGCCGACAGGCCGAAGCGTACCCTGCCCACCGGCATCGAGCCGATGCTTCACATCGATGACTTGGCCGCGCTCTTGAGCTGCTCTCGCCGGTTGGTCGAACGGATGCGATCCGCCGGGAAGATTCCCAAGCCTGACATCCACGTCGGCAAATGCCCAAGGTGGAAGCCTGCCACGATTCGAGCTTGGATCGACAGGGGTGGCAAGCCATGAGGATCCGCCCCCCCGATGCCTGGATTCTCCGCCGCCTGCTATGCGGCCATGACGCGAACGGGGAGCTGGACGGCTTGCCCGAGCCCTGGAAGGGGATGGCTGCCCACCTGGCCGGTTTGAACAAGAAGGCCCGATCCGGCGCTTGGACCGCCATGCTGGCCGCCCGGCCCGATCGTGAGGAGCTGGTCAAGACGCTGGAGGCAATCGACCCGAATGGCCCGCCGCCGGTGACTGAGGCCAAGCGCCGAGCTGCTCACATAGGAGACCTGGCCGGCTTCCAGAGCGCCGGACGATTCATCTGGCCATCCTGGCTCGTGCGCGCTCATTTCAACCTGCTCTCATCCGATCCCAAGATCGGTAAGACGCATCTCGCCTTGTTCATCGCCTGGCTGATCTGGTTTCGGAAACCATGGCCGGACGGTCAGCCCCCGACGTTCCCCGAGGGGACATCGACGCTGTGGGTCTGCGGCGATCGGCATCAAGACGAACTCAAGGAACGCGCCGCCGCGTTCGGACTGCCCCCCGAAGCGGTTCGCCTCAACACCCTGCCTGCGGAACCTTACGGGGGGTGGGATCTGGACAACTTCGATAATATCAAGCTGCTCCGCGAGCTGGTGGAAAACGAACAGCCTGGCATCGTGGTCATCGATACGGTTTGGCGAGCGACCCGCCGAAAGCTTTCGAAGGAAAATGAGGTCAACTTGCTGATGGACCCCATCATTTCGATCGCGCAAGAGTGCGATGTCTCGATCCTGGGTCTGATGCACTTGAGCAAGGATGCCGAGACACTTGGCCGCCGGTTGGAGGGGCTAGCCCGAGCGATTTTGAAGATGTTCAGGCCCGACCCCGGCCAGCCCGACCGCCGCCGGTTGGAAGTCATCGGCAACTTCAAGGAACTGCCTCCCTTGGGGGTGACGATCCGCGATGGAGGATGCGACTTCGATTCCACCCCGCCCGAGGAACCCGCCAGGAATTCGGGTGGCCGACCCCCCGAGGAACGAGAGAAGGCCCGCAAGTTCATCACCGACGCTCTGGCCAGCCAGAACGATCGCAAGGCGACTGCGCTTCTCTCTGAGTGGGAGAAGGGGGGTGGAAGCGAAGGCACGTTCTGGCGAGCCATGAGGGACATGCAAGCCGACGGAGACCTGTCCACCGATGGTGGCAAGGGAACCGGCAAGCCGATGATCTTTCACCTTATCCTCCAGAACCCCCAGACCCCATAGGGGACTGGGTTCTGGAGGAAGAGGCCCGGCCGATGTTCGGACACTCCGCCAGAAAGCGCCGAAAGCTGGTTTTGGAGGGTTTTGGAGCATGGCGCATCGTTCCTCCAAAACCCTTCCAACCTATAGGCCAACGAGGTTCTGGCGGAGCAGACAAAGGATCGATGAATGGTCACAAGCCACTTGAGTGCGCCCGCCTCGGGCGGGCGGATCGACTGGAACGACATCAAAGGCCGGGTGGACCTGGCCCGAGTCGTGACCGCCCTCCTTGGTCCGGCCGCCAAGCGACAAGGCCGCCGCTTGCTCTGGCCCTGCCCGTTCCACGATGACCACGACCCGTCGTTTGAAGTGGACCCGCAGCGCAGAACGTGGCGTTGCTGGCCCTGCAATCTGGGAGGCGATGCCCCGGCGCTGGTGATAAAGCGGAACGGGGTGGCATTCCCAGAGGCCGTGCACATCGTGGCGGAGCTGGCCGGCATCGTGCCGCCCTCGGGACGATCCGCCAGCCCGCCCCCAAGGCCCGCGGCCGGGAAGGCCGCCGGCCCGCCGCCAGAGCGATCGGCTGGCTTGCCCTGGACGATGCCCTGGCCCTCGTGACCGAGGCCGCCTGCTGCCTCTGGACTCCCGAGGGGACCGAGGCCCTGGCCTATCTCCACAATCGCGGTCTGACCGATGAGACGATCAAGGCCGCCCGCCTCGGGTGGACGCCCGGCGTGATGATCCCGACCCGGGAGGGGGACCGCTGCTATCAAGCCCGTGGGGTGGTTATCCCGTGGTTCGATGAGGACCGGTTGGCCCTCGTGAAGATCCGCCAGCCCGAGGGGAGAAAGCCGAAGTATGCGGAAGCGTTCCGCGACCGGCCGCGAGTCTATCCCGACCCCGCCGTCATCGAGCCCGGCCGCCCACTGATCATCGTGGAGGGGGAGTTTGATGCCCTCTTGCTCGGTCAGGAACTCCGCGACGTGGCCGCCGTGGTGACCCTCGGTTCGGCATCGAGCCGCCCCGACCTGGCCACACGGTCGGAGATGTTGGCCGCCGCCCGGTGGTATGTCGCGACCGATGCCGACGAGGCCGGCGATCGCGCCGCCGATGGCTGGCCCACTGTGGCTATTCGGGTTCGACCGCCCCACGGCGTGAAGGATTGGACCGAGCTGTGGCAAGCCGGTCGAAACTCGATTCGTTACCTATGGGGACGATATCTGCCCATGTCCAAGCCCTGGGAAGAGCTGGCCGCGCAGCGATGGGGACCGGCCGCTTCAGGCGAGCTTTCGGTTTCTCCGGGACTCTTATCCGGCCTTCCTAATGGCTAGCTTTACGAAACAAAGAGCTGGTTCGGCGGGAATCGCTGACCTTCGATCTCATACCGCTCAGGATGCATGTGAGCGGTATAGAGTGACACTCCAATCCCTTTGTAGTGAGAAGCGAGAAAGTGTCGGAGGTACACAGGAGTAACGGAAGATCGAGGTCCGACGACGACTTCGCGAAGGGCGCAAGGGTTGAACTCAGAGAAGTACATTCTAGTTCGCGGCATGCACCGACCCAGATACACTACGTAGCGCACCTCTTCCTCATAGTTCCATTCCCGTGCTTTAACCCCGAAGTGCTCCTTCATAAGTTGCTGATGATACGACTCGTCCGGCACCTTGTCTACTGGCCACTTCACGACTGGCCGTATTTCTCTGTACTCGACATCCATTTTGTCTGCAAATGCAAATCGTGTGGGATCGAATCCCAGAGCCAGCCCTTTGGCCTGTTCGGCATAGTGACCCCACAGGAGAGGACTGCGATATCTCTTCGAGAAACAAAGGACCCCATAGATGTCAGGGGCGGAGGCAACCATTGCTTCTACCGATGCGCGATTGAGGTAGCCCGACTCGTCTGCGGCCGGGCCAAAAATCGGCTGACAATCATAGATGTCATTGAGCTCCCTTACTAACGAAACCTTGAGCTCATGCTGCTCCATGACCCTGAATGCGTTCTCAACAGAAAGGAACTTGTAGATAACATCAGCCATTTGCGCTGCTCCTTTGCCTTAACCTAGCAGGGCTAGCTTCGCCCGCGAGAACCCTGCACTATCCAGACCGAGACACTTATTGACCCGACCTCAGATTGACGATACTTTGGGGAGAGTCGGGGACGAGCCCGCTGGTAACGAGCCCGCCCCCTTGATTCGACCCCTGACTTAGACAGGAGACGAACCCATGGCAAGTCTACGAAAGCGCGGCCGCGTTTGGTACTTCTCATTCATCAACCAAGACGGCCGCCCGACCGAACGCAAGGGATGCCCTGACAAGCGTGTCACGGAAGAGCTGGCCCGTGCCGCCGAATCCGAGGCCGCCAAGATCAAGGCCGGATTGGTTGACACGAGGGAGCTGGCCCGGATCATCCATTCCGGCCATCCCCTGGACGACCATTTCACGGAGTACCGGGCAAGCCTGATCGCCAAAGGGGCAACCGAAAAGCACGCGAACCTTGCCTCATACAGAGCCCGCCGCGTGGCGTCCGTCGCCGGCATCGACCGATTGGCCGATCTCGACCCCGACCGCGTTCAAGAGGCTCTGAAGGCCCTTTGTGACGGGGGACTTTCTCTTCAGACCGTCAACCACCATCGGACCGCCATCCGAGCGTTCTCAAAGTGGTGCTGGAAGAGTGGTCGAACCCGGACCGATTCCCTGGCCGGAGTGACGGGATTCAACGCCAAGGAAGACCGCCGCCACGACCGGCGAACCCTGGGAGTCGATGAACTCCGCGTGCTGATCGAGGTTGCCCATTCTGGCCCGCTGTGGCGCAAGATGACCGGCCCCGACGCGTGCTCTCTGCTATCGCCTTGCCGTGGGGACCGGCTTGCGATACTCGGAGATCGAGAGCATTACTCGCGAGTCATTCGACTGGATGGCGAATCCCGCGACCGTGATGGTTGCCGCCGGCTACACGAAGAACGGCGCACCCGCGACGCTGCCTCTTCCCTCCGACTTGGCTCTTGACCTGCACGCCTACGTCGCCAGCCTCCCCCCTGGAAGCCCGATCTTTCCTCTGGCCCCGGACTGTGGAGCGAAGATGCTTCGCCCCGACCTGGAACGGGCGGGAATCCCCTACGTTGACGCTGGCGGTCTGGTTTTCGACTTCCACGCCCTGCGATGCCAGTGTGCAACGCTGGCGGATCAAGCCGGTGTGACGCCCCGAGTCGTTCAACGTCTCATGCGGCATTCGACCCTGGAACTGACTGGCCGCTACACCCGCCCCAGAGCCGTGGATATCGAGAAGGCCGCCGAATCCCTTCCCTCGCTCCGTCCCGATGCCAGTCGTCCAAATGCATCCACCCTGGCCGCTACGGGTACGGATGGACAACCCATAAGCAAAGCCTTTGCCGAATATTTGCCGAACTTAGGGGACGGATTGAGGCGGAATCCGTCGTATCCTGACGTGATGACAGGATCGGATGCCGAAGACTCGATGAAGGGTTTGGCCAACAAAAAGGGCGGTCTGGACGCATACAGCCGCCTTGAGTCGGGTTCTGTCGGAAGTACCGGGGTGGGGACTCGAACCCCAGACCTGCGGATTATGAGACCGCCGCTCTGACCAACTGAGCTACCCCGGCATGGGTTGAGGACATTCGGGGAATGGATTCTCGAACGTCGCGTTGGTCATGAGTTAAACTACCAGACTGGTCACGGGACTTCAAGGCAACCGGAAGGGGGCGCGGAACCGGCCTTGTGATTGCCTGAGACGATCGACCCCGTCAGGACACCTTTGCGCCATGCCGCCACAATATATCTTCACGATCGAAAAGCTGTCGAAAGCCTTCGGGAAAAAGGAAGTCCTCAAGAACATCTGGCTGTCGTTCTACCCGGGCGCCAAGATCGGCGTCATCGGGGGGAACGGATCGGGCAAAAGCACGCTCCTGCGGATCATGGCAGGGCTCGACCAAGACTTCATCGGCACAGCGCGACCGGCGCCGGGGACCTCGATCGGCTATGTGCCCCAGGAACCGACGCTCGACCCAGGCCGGGACGTTCGCGGCAACGTCGAACAGGCCGTGGCCGCGGTGCGGAACCACCTCAAGCGGTTTGACGAGATCAACGCGCGGCTGGGCGAGGGGCCGGATGCCGACGAGATCGACGAACTGCTCGAGGAACAGGCCAACGTGCAGGATGCCATCGAGGCCGCGGGGGGCTGGGACCTCGACCGCCGGATCGAGATTGCCATGGACGCCATGCGGCTGCCCCCAGGCGAAGCCGATGTCAGCACCCTCTCCGGCGGCGAGCGCCGGCGGGTGGCGCTCTGCAGGGTGCTGCTTGAGCGTCCCGACATCCTCTTGCTCGACGAGCCCACCAACCACCTTGACGCCGAGAGCGTGGCCTGGCTGGAGCGGCATCTGGCGGAATACTCGGGTACGGTCATCCTCGTGACCCACGACCGCTACTTCCTCGATAATGTGGTCAAGTGGATTCTCGAGCTGGACCGGGGCCAGGGGATTCCGTGGGAAGGGAATTACTCGTCGTGGTTGGAGCAAAAACAGGGCCGGCTCGCGCTTGAGGAGAAGCAGGAGAGCGCCCGCCGCAAGCAACTGGCTCGCGAGCTCGAGTGGGTGCGGATGTCGCCGCGGGCGCGGGTCGCCAAGAACCGCGCCAGGCTGCAGCGGTACGAGCAGCTTGCCGTCCAGGAAGCCGGCAAGCGGGACGAGGCGATCGTGCTGCAGATTCCTCCCGGACCGCACCTGGGCTCGCTGGTCGTCGAGGCCGAGCGTCTGGCCAAGGCCTACGGTGAGCGGCTCTTGTTTGAAGAAATGAGCTTCCGCTTGCCTCCCGGCGGCATCATCGGCGTCATCGGCGCCAACGGCGCAGGCAAGACCACACTCTTTCGCATGATCGTTGGTCAGGAGAAGCCCGATCGCGGCATCCTTCGGGTGGGCGACTCGGTGGTGATCTCCTACGTCGATCAGAACCGCGACGCCCTCAAGCCCGAGAATACGGTCTTCCAGGAAATCACCGGCGGAATCGACCCGATCGTTCTGGGCAAACGCAAGTTACCGGCACGGGCTTACGTGGCCACCTTCAACTTCAAGGGCCCCGACCAGGAGAAGAAGGTTGGCAACCTGTCCGGCGGTGAACGCAACCGCGTCCACCTGGCCAAGCTGCTCAAGAGCGGAGGCAATCTGCTCCTGCTCGACGAGCCGACCAACGACCTGGACGTGGACATGCTGCGCGCGCTGGAGGAGGCGATCGTCGATTTCGGCGGGTGCGCCGTGGTCATCAGCCACGACCGCTGGTTCCTCGACAGGGTCGCCACTCATATCCTTGCCTTCGAGGGCGACAGCCGCGTGGTCTGGTGTGACGGCAACTATCAGTCCTACGAACTCCAGCGTCACGAGCGGCTGGGGACCGACGCCGACCAACCGCACCGGATCAAGTACAGGTCTTTGACACGTTGAGGAACTCTGCCGCAGCAACGTAAGGAATCGGATCAACTTGCGAATGGGTTAACCCTGACCACGCGCCAATTGTTCATCGCGTCCTTGCCCACGCGATCGAGACTCCGTAGTACCGACACCTGGCATGATTGTTGCCGATCACCGCCGAGCTCTCATCCTGATCGCTCTGTACGGGGCGATTCTTGCGGGATGGTTTTCGTTCGCGCGCTGGGTGGCGCCAGCGATCATCGCCAGCGCGAATCAGGGCCGCAGCTCGCAGTCTTGAACCGCCTGGTCCAGGCCACGGGGAGTGCGGCACCCCTTGCGACAACAGTACTCGAGCGCTGGCACCACTTCTCGGGGGCCGTGCTGCTTCACCTTGCGATCATCTTATTGATCTGCCTGTATGATCCGGCAGCTTGCTGAGCGCCGCGGTGGTCACGATCGCTTTGGGGCTGGGTGCAAGCGTGCTCCTCTGGGGGCCTTCGACCTTCCGCCCGCTGATCTTCACAGCGGGACGGTCATCACATCATCTATCGATTTACCGACTTCGAGGGGTGGACGGGTTCGATCTGAAGACCCCACCAAGCGTTCCCTGCTGACTAGGCTGCCAAACGAGAGAACCCACCGCTGACAGGTCGCGACAATCCGGTTTGCGACGTGCGTCCCCGATGAACGTCTTCTATTCTTCCTAGGGGTCGGGGGTCTAGAGCAATCGTCTCTTGCTGTTCGTGTGGATGTCCCTGATTCTGCGGGCAATCCGCGTCTCGGAGTCATCCTCCCTAAGACCTGCGATTCATATCCTAGAATTCCAACGGCGGCAGATACCTCGTCGGACACTTCATCATTACGATTCTTATGAGCAGAGCACAGAATGTCACTCAGAACGAACCGGCCTGGGTCGGGGTCAGCTGGGCTGGCCACCGGCTAAAGGCGCTCATGCGTGCTGCCCTGATCGCCTTGGGGCTGACCCTGACGTTCTGGAACTGCTATCTGCTGACACTCTGCTTCGCCATCATGCCGAAGAACGACTTCGGCAGGCCGCTCTGGGACACCATCGCTTTCCTGAGGGGCCAGGCGATGTATGCACCCAACCTCGCGGTTCACTGGCGCCTCGACGAAATGGGCTTCGAGGCCATTGACCTGTGGAACTTGAACCCACCGCATTTCCAACTGTTGTTTCTGCCATTAGCGGTTCTCGAGCCCACTTTCGCCCTGCTGGTCTGGTGTCTCGTGGGGGGCCTGTGCCTGTATCTTTCCCTTCGGATCATCTTCCAGGAAAACCCCCTGGAGTTGACGCCGGATCGGCGGCAGTGGGTTGCGCTCGGGATCCTGTCCTTCTCGGGCATGGGGTCAGCTTTGGTCACCGGACATATGTCATTTTGTTTGATGCTGTTAGTCACTTTGGTCTGGCGAAATGCCCGGCGCGGGCGCTGGACCTGGGCTGGGGCGTTGCTGGGGGTGGGAATGAGCGTCAAGCCGTTCCTGCTCATCCTCATCCCGTACCTGGTCTTGAAGCGTCACTGGCGGGGAGTGGTGGCCGCGGGGCTGACAGCCAGCTTCTGCTTCCTGCTGGGCTTGGCGGTATTCGGCGTTGACAACCACCGCTCATGGCTACAGAGGCTGGGCACGGCCGACTCCTGGACCTGGCTCCCCATGAACGCTTCGCTGTTCGGATTTCTGCGCCGAGCGCTCACCGACAATCCCTTTTATTCCTCGCTGGCGGACCTTGATCCCGGCACGGTACGGGTGATCTGGCTCTGTCTGGCCATGCCGGCCGGCCTGGCGGCGTTATCGGTCTCGCTCTCCGACCCTTCGAGAACAGGGATCGACAGGGCGTTCGGCCTCCTCCTGGTCAGTGCGCTTCTCTTGTCTCCCCTGGGATGGACCTATTACTTCTGGTTGCCGCTTGGCCCGATTGCAGCGGTGGCAACAGGATGGTGGCGTGATCGCCCCGCGCGGGATGGCGGGGGGGAAGCAGAAAATCCTCCCTGGCACCGGCTGTTGCTCCTGCTCGCGACCCCGGGTTTGTTTTCACCTGCATTCGCGACCATGTTCTACCAGCCCCTCCCTCTGGCGACTTTGTTCTACGGTGGGATCTCGTTCTGGAGCCTTCTGCTGGTGTGGCTGGCGCTCATCGTGGACGGACTCGATCCTCGATCGACAGGCGCCCCGAGCGTCTGTCCCGTCGGTTAGCGCAGGGAGTTGGGAGATTCTAACTTCCATTTGGAGTGTCGTCGAACCATGAATCCCGCACTTGATGGCCTGGCGCTCGACGACTTCCGGATCAGCGTCGTGATGCCTGTTTTCTCGGAGACCGGAACGGTTTGCACGATCGTGGAGTGGCTTCGCGCCAACCTCGGGCCCCGGTTATTCGAGGTCATCATCGTGATCTCGCCCCGATCCTCACAGGCGTCGAAAGACGTCTGCCAGGGGCTGGCTCGCACAGATTCGTCGATTCACATCCTGGAGCAGCAGGAGAACCCCGGAGTCGGCCGGGCGTTCCGGGAGGGGTATGCGCGCGTCAAGGGAAACGTCGTCCTGAGCATGGACTCCGACGGCGAGATGGAACTGGAGACCATTCCTCGGATGATCGCTGAGATGGCGAGGAGCAACGTCGGTCTCGTCGTCGGTTCCCGCTGGCTCCCCGGTGGGGGTTTCGTTGGCTATAGTCCCAACAAGCGATGGCTCAATTGGGGATTCCAGCAGCTCTTCCGTGTCCTCTTCCGGACCCGGGTTCACGACCTCACCTACGGTTTCAAGCTGATGCGTGCCGAGCTGGTCCGGAACATCGTCTGGGAAGCGACCCTGCATGAAATCGGCTGTGAGACAACACTCAAGCTAATTCGCCTGGGCGTCCCGGTCGCGGAGGTGCCCACCACCTGGAAGGCCCGGGTGGAAGGACGTTCCTCGAACAATTTCCTGCGCAACTTCCGCTATGTCGGCATGGCATTATCAATCCTGCTCCGGGGAGATTCAAACTTCTTCTTCGAGGCTCAATCCGAAACGACAGAGCCTGAGCGGAAACGGGATCAACTCCAGCCCGCGGGGCAGGTCACGCCGCCCAATTTCTTGCGGACCAAACGGCGGAGCGTGTCCTAGAGTAAGGATATGATCTCCTGCAATGGACAGGATCTGGCGGTTCCGCGTGGCAACCGGGGGGCGATGCTCCGCCCTGGCATCTCAGAGGAGCTGAATTCATGTCAGATTCCGTCTTGGTCACGGGGGGGGCGGGTTACCTGGGCTCGATCCTCTGTGCTCACCTGCTGCAAAGCGGGTTCCGCGTCACGGTTCTGGATAACCTGTTGTATGGCGAGCAGAGCCTCTTCCACCTCTGTGCCGAGCCTCGCTTCACTTTCGTGCGTGGCGACGTACGCGACGAGCAACTGGTGCGGCGGTTGACCAGCGAAGCGGACATCCTGATCCCTCTGGCCGCGATCGTGGGTGCGCCGGCGTGCGATCGTGACCCCGCGCTGGCGGAGGCAGTCAACCTCGATGCGATCCAGCACCTGCTCTGCTGTCGCAGCCCGAGGCAGCTCGTTGTCTTCCCGACGACCAACAGCGGGTACGGGGCCAGGTCAGGGCTCGAATACTGCACCGAGGAGACGCCGCTAGAACCGATCTCGCTGTACGGTCGGACCAAGGTGCAGGCCGAGGCGGCCGTGCTGCAGAGCCCCAACACCATCACTCTTCGCCTGGCCACGGTCTTCGGCACGTCGCCCCGGATGCGTCTTGACCTGCTGGTCAATCACTTCGTTCTCGAGGCCGTGACGCGGCGGGTGATCGTGCTCTTCGAGAAAGACTTCAAGCGCAACTTCGTGCACATTCGGGATGTTGCCGATTGCTTCCTGCACTGCATCGCCCATGGAGATCGGATGGCGGGACACTCCTACAACGTCGGCCTGGACACCGCCAACCTGTCCAAGGAGGAGCTGGCCATTCAGATCCGCAAGCATGTCAAGGATCTGACCATCCTGACTGCAGAGCTGGGCAGCGACCCCGACAAGCGGAACTACATCGTCTCGAGCCAGCGTCTGCGGCAGGCAGGCTTCGAGGCGGGGCGATCGCTGAGCGCAGGCATCCAGGAGCTGATCAAGGGGTACCAGATGCTGGGCAGGGGAAGGTTCATGAACGTCTGAGGCGGCCGCGACTTTCAGACGGTACTTTCTGGAGATAGCTCGCGTGATCACTTCCAGCTTGCCGGAACTGTTGCTACGCCCCCGCACCGCGATCACCCCGGGTTTGATCGTCCGGGCCAAGGCGCCATTGCGAGTGAGTTTCGCGGGGGGCGGCACCGACCTGCCTCACTGGTACCAGGAACACGCGGGGGCGGTTTTCTCCAGCACCATTGATCGCTACGCTTATGTCACTCTTTACCCCAGAGACGATGCGCTCGTCCACATCCGCTCGCTCGACCTTGGCCATGACATCACCTTCAACGTCAACCATCCGCCGAACTACGACGGGGTGTTGGATCTCGCCAAAGCGGTCGTTTACCGCCTCCGGGCCCGCAGGGGCATGGAACTGGATATTCGCTCGGCGGCGCCTCCAGGCAGTGGACTGGGGGGATCGTCGACGGTGACGGCGGCAATCATTGGGGTCGTTGCCGCCTACACCGGGCAGGCTCTCGATCGCTACGAGCAGGCCGAGATGAATTTCGAGGTCGAGCGCCACGATCTGGGCATCGAGGGGGGCAAGCAGGACCAGTACGCCACGACCTTCGGCGGATTCAACCTGATCGAGTTCTACCCCGATTCTGTCGTCTCGTACACCGTCGAGCTCAGTCCCGGGCTCATCAACGACCTGGAGTCGCATCTGCTCCTCTGTTACACGGGTCGAGTGCGGGCAAACCTCGGCCTGGTCTCGAAACAGGTGCGGTACTATCACGAAGGACGCAAGGCGACCCACGCGGGTATGCGCCGTCTCTGCGCGCTGGCCTACGAGATGGCCCAGGCCGTCGTCGAAGGCAGGCTCAACGACTTCGGCGAGCTCCTGCACGAGGCGTACGTCAACAAGAAGCAGATGAATCCGGACGTTGCGGCAGGGACCATCGCCGACGAGCTGTACGCCGAGGCGCGGCGGCACGGCGCCATCGGGGGCAAGCTCCTGGGGGCGGGAGGGGGTGGCTACCTGCTGCTCTACTGCGAGACCGGCCGGCACCAAGAATTACGGCAGGCGCTTCAGCGCCTGGGCGGAACGGTGGAGGACTTCGCGTTCGAAACGCGGGGTCTCCAGGTCTGGCGGAGCCATGAGCGCTGAACGCGGGCGTTGTGAAGGGAAGTGACATGGTCGATGTACCCGCTCTGATCCTCGCCGGTGGCCTGGGAACCCGCCTTGAAGGCGTGGTGACCGGCATCCCCAAGGTCCTGGCGCCGGTGCGCGGCCGCCCTTTTCTGAGCTACCTGTTGCACCAGATACAGGCCGCGGGCGTCCGCGAGGTCGTACTCTGCACCGGCTATCGCGCCGACCAGGTCTTCGAGACCTTCGGCACTCGCCACGAGGAGCTCTCGCTGCGGTATTCGTCCGAGTCCCGGCCGCTGGGCACAGCCGGCGCGATCCGCCAAGCGATTGGACTGGTTGAGGCCGAACGGCTCCTGGTGCTCAACGGAGATTCCTACATCCACAACCCACTTGAGGAATTCCACCGCTGGTACCTGGCGCGCGAGTCCTCATTTCCCGGCTCGTTGCTCCTCACCTGGATCGAGAACTCGGCTCGCTTCGGGACCGTCGAGCTGGGGCCTCGCGCAGCCATCCGGTCGTTTCACGAAAAGCGCGGGCTGTCCCACCCCGGCTGGATCAACGGCGGGGTCTACTTGCTACGGCGATCCCTGCTGGAGTCGATACCGCCGGACCGGGTCATCTCCCTGGAAAACGAGGTGTTTCCCAAGTGGATCCGCCTCGGGCTGGGGGGTTACACCACCCTTGCCAGGTTCATCGACATCGGCACGCCAGAATCCTACGCAGAAGCCGGAAGCGTGATGGCCGAGATTGCGGCAGGATGCAGGAACACGGAGATTTGTTTGAGGCCTAGGTGATCGGAGCGAGCGCATGTCGTACTGGAAAAACAAGCGAGTCATGGTCACGGGGGGCCAGGGTTTCCTGGGCAGCCATGTTGTCGAGAAACTCAAGCTTGCGGGCTGTACCCAGGTCTGCATCGTCGCGCATCGCGACTTTGATCTGAGCAATGCCGACCACGTCCAGCGGCTGTTCCAGGAGCAGCGGGTGGACGTGCTCTTGCACATGGCGGGACTGGTCGGCGGGATCGCTGCCAACAAGGCTCGGCCCGTAGACTTCTTCTACCAGAACCTGATGATGAACACGCTGACCCTGCACCACGCCTGGCAGGCCGGGGTCAGCAAGGTGGTGGCCGCCGGCGCGGGGTGCGGTTACCCCGAACACGCGCCTCTGCCGCTCCGGGAGACCAACTTCTGGGACGGTTTTCCTCAGGCGGAGAGTGCTCCTTACTCACTGGCCAAGCGGATGTTGCACGTCCAGTCGATCGCCTACTGGGCCCAGCATCGCCTGCCGGTGATTGTGACTGTACCAGGCAACATCTATGGACCGTACGACAACTTTGACCTGGAGAATGCCCACGTCGTGCCGGCCCTGATACGCAAGTTCGTCGAGGCCAGCGAAGCGAAGCTGGAGCGCCTGGTGGTCTGGGGCTCGGGCGCGCCGACGCGCGACTTCGTCTTTGCTGGGGACGTGGCCGAGGGCATCCTGCGGGCCGCGGAGATCTACGACCGATCGGCGTTGGTCAACCTCGCCTCGGGCCAGGAGGCAAGCATTCGCAGCGTGGTGGACGCCCTCAGGGAAATCAGCGGGTTCCGAGGCGAGGTCGTCTGGGACGCGACGCGGCCCGACGGCCAGTCCCGTCGCGTCTTTGACATCTCGCGGGCCCAGGCCGATCTGGGCTGGGAGCCACGCACCTCGCTACCCGCCGGCCTGGCAACGACTCTGCGGTGGTACCGCGAGCATCGAGCAACAGCACGAAACAAAGGCTGAACCTTCCGCGGAACACGGTCTCATGAACAAGATTCTGGTCACGGGCGCATCGGGTTTCCTGGGGACCTACCTGGTTCCCCTGCTGCGTCGTTCTCATGAGGTCGTCGCGACTGACCGGGAGGATCTGGACGTCACGGACATCACGGCCGTGCACCAGGTCATCAAGAGGCATCGTCCCGACCTTGTTTGCCACCTGGCGGCCCTCTGCGGCGCAGCTCCAAGCCGGGAGAATCCACCGGACTATTACGCGGTGAATACGCTGGGAACGGTTCACCTGCTCGAGGCTTGCCGCCGTGTCGGAGTCGAGCGATTCCTGTTCAGCTCGAGCCTGACCGTTCACGGCGCGTCGTCAGATCCAGTGGACGAGTCTTCCGCGTTCTCCCCCCGCCATCCCTACGCCGCGAGCAAGGTGGCCGCGGAATTCGCGGTTCGCGACTACAGCCAGCACCTGGGCATCCATTCGATCATATTGCGGCCGACGCTGGTTGTTGGCGAGGGAAGCAAGGAGCTGCACGCCCTTGGTGATTTCGTACTCAAGGCTCTCCGCGGGGAGGAGATCGTTCTCTTCGGCGCGGGGGACCACCGTCGTGATTTCGTGCACCCTCAGGACGTGGCCGCGGCCATGCTTCTGGCCGTGAAGCGACTGGACAGAGCGTTGGACACGAGCTATGAGGTCTTCAACATCAGCCAGGGCCAGGCACTCAGTATGAGGGAGCTCGCCGACCTGGCGATCCGACTCGTGGGTTCGGGACGGCACCGGCTGGGCCCGAGGACCAACCAGTCGTTCAGCCTTTACACCCTGATCGACCGGGCCCAACAAGCCCTCGAATTCGCGCCCAGGGTCGGCGCCGAAGATATGATCCGCCGGCTGATCCGGCATTTCAAGGAGACGCGCGCTTATGACTTACCCCCGCATGACCTTGGTCATCACCACCATCAACGTGCCGCGATTGCTGGAGGACTATGCCAGGAACCTTGAACGGTTCGGCCACCTGACCGATACCAGCGCGTTGATCATCGGTGACCGGAAGACCCCTCACGGGGCAGTGGCTGATCTGGCTGCTAAACTCCGCATGCGGGGATTCGATGCCCGGTACGTGGGCCTCGAGGAACAGGATCGCTTCCTCGACCGCTTCCCCAGGCTGAAGCCGCTGATCCCCTTCAACTCGGACAATCGCCGCAACATCGGCTACCTTATGGCCAAGGAGCGGGGGGCCGAGATTATTGTCGCCGTCGATGATGATAACTTCGTCGGTGCGGACGACTGGTACGAGGGCCATAGCCTGGTCGGTTCCACGCTGAAGGTTAAGAGCGTCTCGTGTGCAAACGGCTGGTTCAATCCATGCCGGATGATGGACATGGACCCGCCGATTCCCACCTACGCGCGGGGCTATCCCTACGCGCAGCGTCACATGGCCAACGAGGAGACCTTTTCCGTCAGCGAGGGGCGCGTGGTGCTCAACGGGGGATTGTGGCTGGATGATCCCGACGTGGACTCGCTGACACGGCTGACGACGCCGGGGCGGGCAGTCCGCCTCAAGGAGGACCGCCTCATGCTCGCCCCAGGAACTTGGGCGCCGATCAATACGCAGAATACCGCCTTCCACCGCGACCTTCTGCCCGCGTTCTACTTCGTGCCGGTGGGTGATCCAGTCAGCGGCATCGCGGTCGAGCGCTACGGTGACATCTGGGCCGGCTTCTTCGCCCGGAAGCTGATTGACCATCTGGACGATCGAGTCACCTTTGGACGTCCGGCTTGCGAACATCGCCGCAACGCCCATCACCTGTTGGGAGATCTCGAGCTGGAATTCTGGTCGATCATCCTGACCGACCCGCTTGCCGAGCAGCTCCGGAGCTGGCCACTGACGGCCTCCAGCTATGCGGACGCCTATGTCGAGCTGGCGGAACATTTGAAATCGGCGGAATGGCCCCACAGGCGGATGGCCGCCGAGTTCAAGAGTTTCTTCATCAAGATGGCGCATGCCATGCACACATGGGTATACGCGTGCATGCAGCTCGATTGAGGCTGGAACTGAGCGCCTATAAGTGATCCATCCTGACTAGACCGACAATTCCTGGTTGGGACACCAACAGGTTGATCGCCCTGCTAGAATTACCCGGATTCGCTAGATCCGCAACCGGTTCTTGGCGACAATTAGATTTCCCTTCCGTGTTGCCTCATTACAGAATGTTACCGAGAATCGCCCCCTTGGGGGCGGTTGCGGAAAGCCGGGGTCTTGTCTGGCACCTTCTGGTTAACTCGATGACTGGATTGACAAAGAACTACCCGACGATTCCTTCTTCTCGGCATAGTTTCTGAAAGCGATGAGGCGCAATGCCTGGAAATCAAGCCGAAAAACGAGCCGTCTCGCAAATAAAGCCGCTTCGACCGACTCGGACGACGAGGATGTGCTTTAGTCTTCGATGCGGAATCATAGAAAAACCCTGGAAATCTAGCCTTCTTCGATCGTGCGAGTCTCTGCACGGGGGCTTCGTTTGTCAAAGAACTTCTTGCCACCTACTCAAGAGGTCCTCCAACTCCTGAGGCGACTGGCGATGCGTCCTTGGGGGCCAGTGCCGATGCAAGTCCCTGTGCCGGAGCCGCTACAAGAACACCAGCGGCGTGGCGGCCAAGGACCGGGGCTGATGCCTGGGGCGGAACAGGTGCCAGGGCAAGGTCAGATGCCTGACCAGGTTCACCACGCGAACCGGTAGGTCGCGCAGGGATCGATGGGGGTAGGTGCCATGTGGAACAAGATTCCAATCTTGTCCCACGAGAGGGGCTCACGCCTGCGTCACACGTCACACATCACACAGCGCCACGGCCTGCCGCAAGCCCTCCATCGGGTCGCGGGTGGGGATGAATTCCTGGCCGACGTGGCCCTGGTAGCCAATCTCGAGCAGGGCCTTCATGATCGGTGGGTAATAGATTTCCTGGGTCTCGTCGAGCTCGCCCCGGCCGGGGTTGCCGGCGGTGTGGACGTGGCCGAGGTATTCCTTGTTCTGACGCAGCCGGGTGATGATGTCGCCGTCCATGATCTGGACGTGGTAGATGTCGAAAAGCAGTTTCAGGCTGGGCGAGCCGACGCGCTTGATGATGTCGATGCAGTAATCGGTGTGGTCGCCCTGGTAGCCCGGATGTCCCTTCATCGGGTGCGTGCTCACCCGCGAGTTGAGCATCTCCAGGCAGAGCGTGATTTCCTTCTTCTCGGCGTGGCCGACAATCTGCTTGAACCCCTTGACGCAGTTCTCGGCACCCACATCAGCGGGGACGTCTTCCTTGTATCCGGTGAAGCAGATCACGTTCTTGTAGCCATACTCGGCGCAGGCGTCGATCGCCTCGCGCGTGGCCTTCATCACCTGGTCCCAGTGCTTGGGGTTGTTGAAGCCTTTCACGAACGGCGGGTCGGTGCCCATGTCGATCTGGCCGATCGCGTTGGTCAGTCCGGCCTCCTTGAGCTGCGGGAAGTACTTGACCGGCAGCAACTCGATGCTGCTGATTCCCAGACCCTTTGCCGACTTGATGAACTCGTCGATAGGCCAGTACTTCTCGAAGCA
Organism: Planctomycetaceae bacterium; assembly: GCA_019237095.1. Classification (GTDB taxonomy): domain Bacteria; phylum Planctomycetota; class Planctomycetia; order Isosphaerales; family Isosphaeraceae; genus Aquisphaera. Next base: position 3,730 of record JAFAHT010000094.1, on the reverse strand, counting down.
CCAGTGAACGATCGACTGCTGGATCCTGCCGTTCTTGACTGCGGCACCGGGCTTCGCGGTCTCGGACGCCCGTGCGCCGGCTTCCAGGCCCGACATGCCCAGGATCGCCGCGCCTGCCGTGCCCTTGAGCAGGCTTCTGCGATCAGTTCCCTCGGTACGGTCCGCGGCTTCGCTCTCCCGGCTCAAGAGGAACTCCTTCGTCGCTGGTGAAGACCCGTCGATCCACTCCTCTCCCGATCACCATACGTCAGGAAAAACCAGAATGCGAGCGGTCAGTGCCGGGATCGCGACCCGGCGCCCCACGCCGCCGCGGCGGCCGTGAAGGGCCCAGCTTGTCTGTTCCGGCAGGGCATGGTTGCCCACCTTGCGCGTTGTCCCGTATAGTACGTCGAGTCGAGGCGGCTGGGTCTTGCCTGCCGCGTGTTCTTCTCTCGCGAGGGTCACCATGTATTGGTTCAATCCGGCGGCCGTCGCCACACTGATGGCTGCCGTGCTCATGGAAGTGTTGCCTGTGAGTGCCGCGGAAGCCCCCGGGTTGATCTACGATACCGATATCTGCGGCGACTGCGACGACGTGCTGGCCCTGGGGATGATCCACGCTCTTCAGTCGCGCGGGGCCTGCAAGCTCCTGGCGGTGACTGTGAGCGTGGACAACGACCTGGCCGCGCCATTCGTCGACGCGGTCAATACCTTTTACGGCCGCGGCGACATCCCGATCGGTGTGGTCGGCAAGGGGGGCGTGGTCGAGCAGAGCAAGTATCTCGGGCTGGTCGAGCAAAAGGAACACGATGACCGCTTCCGTTATCCCCACAACCTGCTTTCGGGCAAGGGCGCGCCCCCCGCGAGCCAGGTTCTCCGCAAGGTCCTTGCCGCCCAGGCCGACCAGTCGGTTGTGATCGCCCAGGTCGGCTTTTCCACGAATCTCGCCCGGCTGCTCGACACGGGCGCCGACGAATACTCGACCCTTTCCGGCATCGAGCTGGTCAAGCGCAAGGTCAAGCTGCTGTCGCTCATGGCGGGCGCTTTCCAGCCGATCGACGGCAACGAGAACTATCAGGAATACAACGTGATGCGGGACATCCCGAGCTGCCAGAAGCTCGCCGAGCGATGGCCGACGCCGATGGTCTTCAGCGGCTTCGAGATCGGCATCGCGCTTCCCTACCCCGCCACGAGCATCGAGCGCGATTACGGCTACGTGCCGCACCACCCGCTGGCCGAAGCCTACATTCATTATATCCCTCCTCCGCACAACCGGCCGACGTGGGACCTCACCGCCGTGCTCTTCGCTGTGCTGGGTGACCGTGGCTACTTCGACGTTTCCCCACGCGGCCGGGCGACGATCCACAAGGACGGGTCGTGCCGCTTCGAGGAAACTTCGCAAGGCTTTCACTCGTATCTGATACTCCGGCCCGAGCAGCAGCCGCGCGTGCTCGAAGCCCTGGTCCAGCTTTCCAGCCAGCCTCCTCAATGCGTCGAGAAACCACGGCCATGAAATCGCAGAATCCATTAAAGCAGAAAAACTAACGGACCTTTCCAAGGTCTTCGTCGAACCCACCAACGCCACCCACCGCCAGTACGAGGCCCTCCGCGCCTTCTTCGTTGAGGGAAGCCCCAGTGCCGAGGTCGCTCGCAGCTTCGGTTACAAGCCGGGGAGCTTCCGTGTCCTCGTCCACCGATTGCAACTCGTCTTCGGATAGTCCCATGACGTCGCCCCGGATGAGCGTGGTGTAAAGTGAATAGCCAATATCAGTGAATGCTCGCATCTTTAATCTTATTGGCTAAATGTTAGTCTTTTCTTCCTGCATGGGAATCCAGGCTAGCGGAGATCACGTTGCGCCGCGCCGACAGCTCGGCCAACACTCTCACCTCGTCCCCCGGCGGAGTATAGTAACGCCGTAGAACCGTACCAGACGACGGAAAGAATACCGAGGCTTCCGCTGGGGATAGCCACACGTGCGCTGCGGCCGGTGGTTCGAGTGTCCGCTCAAGAGTCAGAACAACACCCGGTTCGAATCTCCAGCAGTGCAGGTGCGGGAGCGCCGTCACACTGGTTTTCTGCAGTATACAGCCGCAACCTATTGTACTATAGGTATTTACAGATTCACATGCGCGGCGTGGCACCAGGATCTGGCTCTGGGGCGGCGGGATCTGGCTTGGCCTGCTGCACCGTCGGCGGCACGGCGACCCCGGCCGCCCGGAAGACCGTGCCGCAGGTGCCCTGGACCTCGCTGCGCAGCAGAAACCGCTTGCCGTCTTGCTCAACTTCCACCATCTGCAGGCGATCCAGATCTTGGATCACATCGGCCCACTCGAAGTTGTGATCGTCCTTGGCGAGCCGGACCTCCAGTTCCTGGCGCAGCACCAACGCCAAGAACGAGCAGAAGACGTGACCACGGATCGTTTCGTCGCACTTGTGATAGATCGGCCGAGTCTGCAATAGCGACTTGGACGAGCGGAACCAAGCCTCCACCATCCAGAGCTGCTTGTACTGCAACGCCACCTCGGCTGCATCCAGATCCGCGTTGGTCCGGAGCACCCACTTGCCGTCGTAGCGAGCCTCCTCCTTGATCTTCGCCTCGTCGATCTGGAAGTGATCCGGGCCCGTGGAGCTGAGGTAGCGGCGATAGCCCTTGTTGCCCACCAGCGACTTCTCCCCACTGCGGAGCTTCTCTTGCAACGACGCCACGATCGCCTCTCGATCGGCGGCATCCTTGCGGGCTTCGTCCTCGTTGCGGCAGACGATGTAGCGGCGGCCCTCGACCTGCACCTCCTTGACCTTCAACGGCGCCGGGTCCTCGCTGGTCTGACGCTCCGGATGCACGACCCGATAGCGATCAGCCCGGGCCAAGACTTCATCCTTGACCTCGTTCTGCGATCGCATCCGGGCGCCCAGGATGTACTGCCAGCCTCGCTCCTGCTTCTCCAATTCCTCGATCGTCTCCTTGCTAATCATGCCCCGATCGGCCACGATGCAGACCTTGGTAACGCCGAACCGGCTACGGAGCCGATCCACCACCGGGATGAGCGTCGTGACATCGGTCGTGTTGCCGGGCCACAGCTCACAGCAGATGGGTCGCCCCTGACCATCGAGCACGGCTCCGACGATCATCTGCTTGAGGTCGGGCCGGTGGTCCTTGCTGTGGCCACGCTGGCCGATCCTCTCTCCGCCTTCTCCCTCGAAGTAGATGGAGGTCGTGTCGAAGAAGACCAAATGGAGCTCAGTGAACAGGTCACGCCGGCGGGCGAAAAGTGCCTCCTCGATGAGATCCTTGTTGCAGCGGGGAGCAAACGGCGTCTTGTCGGCCTGCTCCTTGCGTGGCAAGTCGTCACCGAGCCAGCCCATCGCCCGGTAGAGGTGATGAAGCTGAAGATCTTCGCAGCCCTCGATCTCGTAGTCGTTTTTCCACTTGTCGGCAGCGCGATCGCTGCCGGGGTCGAAGAGCCGGTGCAAGACGGTGAGGAAGACGGCCCGCTCGATGGAGAACTCGAAGCGGCGACCCTTCAGCAGTTGCTGGATCACATGCTGGCAGCCGGTCAACTGCCAGAGCCGCTGGAAGACCAAGGCCGGGCCGATGTGCCGGATCGAGATGGTCGGGAGCTTGCCCTGGGCATGCTCGGAGAGCACGAGGACCGAGCGAGCCAGGCGGGCTCCGGAGACGAGCAGGGCGTCGAGTTGGCCGCTCTGTTGGAGCTGATCGAGTCGACCCAGAGTGGCGACGACTCGTTGCCG
>JAFAHT010000446.1 GCA_019237095.1 Planctomycetaceae bacterium | reverse complement strand
GGTCAAGCAGGAGGCTTGAGAGAGCCCGCGGCCACCGCCTCCGCCGGCTGAGTATGACCCGCGGCAGCGCCCAGGCCGATCCCGGTTGCAAGCGGCCGGTGGGCAGGGCCTGCCCCCTGTGCGATCGATGCCCCGGCCACACCCGGTTCGGGAGCGGGCGATTGCCAGTCCAGGCTCATCAGCTCGGCCCAGCGGTTGAGCTCGGGCACCGTTTGAAAAACCAGCTTCAGGCTGACCGTGATCGGCATGGCCAGGATCAGGCCGATCAGCCCCCAGAGATAGCCCCAGAAAAGACACGCGATCAGAACCGTGGTTCCGTTGAGGTCGAGAGAGCGTCCCATCACCAGGGGGGTCACGACGTAGCCCTCGATACCCACGACCGCCAGGTACATGGCAGCCACGAGCAGCGCATCGCCGATCGACCCCGTCTGTCCCATGGCGATGGCCGTGGGCAGGGCTCCGCCGATGATCTGGCCGATGTAGGGAATGAAATTGGTCAACGCTGCAAACAGGCCCAGGATCAGGGCAAACTGCACGTTCAGACACCACAGGCCCATGGCCACCACCAGACCGAGGCCCAGGTTGATCAGGGTACGAGCCACCAGGTAATCGCGGATTTTCCTGGTGACCGCGGTGAGCATCGCGCCGGCTTTCTCGACCTCGCCGGTCGTCTGGGCGAAGAATCGGATCACCTTGTTCGTGAGCATCGGGCACTCGACCAGCAAGAAGATCACGAGCACCAGGACGATGAAGCCCTGGACGACCCAGATGGTGAAATCGGCGAGTCCGGCACTGAGCTTCTCGATCAGGAGGGCACTGTTGGTGTCGCCCAGGCGGTCGATCGTGCCGGGCTCCGGCAGCACCGCGCGCAGGGAAGGTTGGTCCCGGGCCAGATCGCTGATCCGCGCGCTCACCTGGCCGGCGAGCCGCTCGATGTCCGCCGGCAACGTGTGGGTGGCCCTGAGCAGTCCCTCGGCCGTCAGGCTGGCAACGTAAAGCCCGCCCATCAGAAGCAGCAAGAACAAAACGAGGGCACCCGCCGGGCCAAAGGGAAACCAGCGGCGAAAGAACGCGGCCATGGGAGAAAGCATGCAAGCAAGCACAAGGGCGACGGCCACCGGCACCAGAATCATCCTCAGCAAGTAAAGGGCGGCGATTATTGCGAGGACTGCCAGGATCACCTGCGAAGAAGCCGCGTATTTTGCCTGTCGATCCAAGGTGATCCTCCCGGTGAACTGACCTCAAGACCTCAGGCCGCCTGGAGCTGAATTGATGCCCCTATCATCGCGCTGGCGTCGCCGAATCGCAAGATCCCCTTCACCAGTGTTCAAAAGGGCATCAACACGCTCGGCCGCCGCGAACCGGCGGATCAAGCCACGAAGCGCTGCCTCGGCCTGTTCGGGCGACTCCACAGGCGCGGCTGTTATCGCTGGGGACGCCGGCACCAGGCCGAACCAGGTCAGACGCGCCGGCCAGCGGGAAAGCTCGGCGGACCGGTTGAACCGCTCCTGGATCCTGAGCGCCCAGACGACGCCCCAGTGGTCCCGGAACCAGAGCCAGAGCCGTTCCAGAGAATTTCGCCCGAGCGATGGCCGCCGATTCGACCACTCCGCAAACCACCAGCCCAGGGCCAGTGACCACGCCACGGTCGACCAGACTGCGGCGCGAGCCTCGGCCGTCCAGCCCGTGCGCGTCAGCCCGAGGAACTCCAGGACCAGGCCCGCACCCAGCGACAATGCCGCCAGGCCGTATCGGGTGGGCAGAAAGTTGGTCACACCAGTCAGAACCAGCAGCCCATAGAACAACGTCCAGGGCGAATCAAGCTGAACTTGCCCCAACCCCTGCGGCCGCCGGAGCCGGCCTCCTGCTTCCAGCCAGGGGATCAGGAACACCACCACCAGCAGCACCATCAAGATCGCCCACGCCCTTCCACCCGGATTCCTCGCCCCCAGCACCGACGTCAAGGACGCCAGCATCGCCAGGACCATCAGATACGTAACCCGCCCCATCCACGGCCGACCTGTCTCCGGAAGCTCGAATAATGCCTGCACCTGAGCCAGCAGACCGAGAGCGATCGTCAACCCCGCCCAGACCAAAGCCCCGCGCAGCGCCGTTCCTTCAGCACCCTTCCAGGCGCTCAGCCAGGGTCGGATCGCCCCGCAAAGTGCGATCATCACACCCCAGGGAGCAAGTGCGGGAACGAGCATCACCAGCAAGCCCGAGATCACAAGCAAGACGGCCCAAACCGTGAGCCTCCATCCTATCCACACAAACATGCAAATTCCCTCGGTGGCATAATCTGGGAACTTTAGGAAAAATTTACAGTCCGTCTTGAGGGCGCGATATAATTGGATCTAGGTCCTACGAGCGTTACCGATGTGATTGGCGATTTCGAGAGTGTATCCGATGATCACAGCGACGGTGAGTGCGGTTCTGCTTCTTGTCTCCTCGATCGGAGTGTTGCCTTGCGGTCACGACAAAGTCCGAGAAGAGTGCACGGTCTGCGCCGAGGAGACGTCCGCGGTGCATGAGCAAATCACGCGGTTGGAGTCGTGTTCGGGCTGGATGGCAAGGCGCAAGGCTGCGCGGGCCTTGCGCAAGTTCGACTGGAAGTGCCACCCGGAGGCGGCGGAAGCCCTGGCCGGAGCCTTGCTGAACGACGACTGCGGCCTGGTGCGTCAGGAGGCTGCGGAGTCCCTCTCCAGAATGCGCCCGTGCCTTGCCGTGGTTCACGAGGCGGTCGCCCGAGCGGCGAAGTGCGACGCGAGCTTCCTGACCCGCTGCTGGGCCAAGAAAGCGCTGAAATCACTGGGCAAGGCTTGTGCGGATACCTGCTCGATCTGCGGGCCCGGCAACCCTGCCGAGGAGGACGAGTCGCTGCCCTTGGTCCCGCGTTCGGCGCCCTTGCCGATGGACTCCGCGATCGAACCGTTGCCACCGGCGCAGATGGTCGTGCCGGGCAACCCCTCGGAGGTTTCGCCCTTCAGCCCGGGTGTCAGTCCTCGTTTACCGTCCCCGGCTCCTGGATCGGGATCGTTGCTTTCGCCCGATCCCGCCGAGGGGCCCGTTCTGGAGAGTCCTTCCTTGCCCGCGCCCGTCGCCTTTCCCGGCCGGCGTCCCAACCTGGCCTGGACGCTGGCGGGGCGCGAAGAGTGAGGCAGGGCGATCGCGATCAGATTTCGCCGATCGTATCAGCTTTGGTCTCCTCGGCGACTGGCTTCTTGCCGGCCAAGGCGACGGCGAGCAGCGCGACCGCGATCACGCTGAAGGCCGCGATGGCGGGCAGAAGGTACTCGGCCTCTCCACTTGCGGACTTGGCCGAGAAATCAAGCTTCTTCCCCAGGCTCTCGAAGACGACAAGCAGGGCGATGATGATGCCGGCCAGCGAGCCCCCGGCGATCAGGCCGGTGGACATCATGGTCCCGGGGCTCATGTCAGACTCCTCGGCGTTGAATTTCCGCAGCCGGTCCACCGCGGCGCGGATCAGGCCGCCGACAAAGATCGGCAGAGTCGTCGAGAGGGGCAGGTAAACACCCACCGCAAAAGCCAGGGCCGAAACACCGGCGAGCTGCATCACGACGGCCAGTACCGCGCCCAGGATGACCAGGCCCCAGGGAAGGTCTCCCTTCATGATGCCGTCGATGATCGTGGCGAAGAGCCGGGGCTGAGGCGGGTTGAACTTCTTGAGTTCGGCTCCCGAAGTGGAGTAGTTCAGTCGCCCGCCGATTCCGGGGTCGTCCAAGAAACGTGCCTGACCGGTCACGTCCACAAGATATTTTCCGGGCAATACTCCTGGCTCGGGGTTCACGACCCACCAGACCTTGTACGTCTTGCCGTCCTTGCCCTCCTCGGAATCATTTAGCTTGGAAACGTCGGTCTTGACGCTGGGAAGATCCGCGGGGCGGTCCGTGACGGTCGAGTAGGCGTCGTTGAGCCAGAGCAGAATCCCGCCCATGAAAATCGCCGAGACGAGCGCGCCGACCAAGATCGCAACCTGTTGCTTCCAGGGAGTCGAGCCGACGAGGTAGCCGGTTTTCAGATCTTGCGAAGTCGTGCCGCCGTTGGACGAGGCGATGCAGACCACTCCGGCGATCGACAGCGCCGCCAGGCGGTACTCGGTCCCGACCCAGCCCAGGAGGACGAAGATCAGGCAAGTCAGAAGCAGCGTGGCGATGGTCATGCCCGAGATTGGGTTGGAAGACGAACCGATGACGCCGGTGATCCGCGAGCTCACCGTCACGAACAGGAAGCCGAAGAGGACGACCATCACGGCACCGATGACCCGTCCGATCGTGTTGGTGGGGATCAGGTTCGACCCGGCGATCGCGGCCACCAGCCCGAGGCAGCCAAGCAGAACCAGCGGCATCGGGATGTCGCGGTCGGTCCGGGGCCGACCGTTTTCCTCCTCGCCATTGCTGGTCGCGAGGTCCGGCTGCCGGCTTGAGCCCATCGCGCTGAAGCTGCCCAGAACCGACGAGATGATCAGCGGCAGGGCGTTGAGCATGCTGAGGATGCCACCCGCGGCCACCGCCCCGGCGCCGATGTACCGCACGTACTGGCTCGAGATCTGTCCCGCGCTCATCGCGCCGATCTTCAGCTGGCCCGGCGGTAACACTCCCGGCAAGCCATCGCCGAAGTAGGCGATCATCGGAGTCAGCATCAGCGCCGTGAGAACTCCGCCACCCACCATGACCGAGGCGATTCGAGGCCCGATGATGTAGCCGACCCCCAGGAGGACCGGATCTGGCTCGAGTGAGACCACGGCCTTGGTGTACCCCTTGATGCCCGTGATCGCCTTGTCCCACTCGCTCGACCAGAGCTTCAGCCCTTTCATCAGGATCTGGTACACGAAGCCCACGCCAAAACCGAGGAAAACCGTCCTTGCATTCGACCCGCCGTGCTCGCCGACGATCAGCACCTTGGCGCAGGCGGTCCCCTCGGGATAGGGCAGAATACCGTGCTGCTTGACGATGAATGCGCGGCGCAAGGGGATCATCATCAGGATGCCGAGCAGGCCGCCCAGCACTGCAACAAGCATGACCCGGGTCCACTCCAGCTCGTACCCCAGGAGCATGAGCGCGGGCATGGCCGCGCCAACGCCGAAGGCAATCGACTCTCCCGCCGAGCCGGCCGTCTGGACGATGTTGTTCTCGAGGATCGTGGTCGGCCTGGTTCCGAACGCCCGGGAAAGGCCCCGGAAGATCGTGATCGCCAGGACCGCGACGGGAATCGACGCCGACACCGTCATGCCGACCTTGAGGAACAGGTAGAGCGACGAGGCACCAAAGATGACCCCCAGCACCGAGCCCAGAAGAACCGCCAAGAAGGACAGTTCCGTGAACTCGGCACTCGCCGGAATATAGGGATTGAAGGAGGCATCATTGGAGTCAGCGGTCATTACCGGGCTTCCTCGCGTCAAAGGGTGGACCCCGTGTCCACCGGCGAGAGTCGCGATAGCACCGAGGGACTGTGCTTGAGCTCGGAGAGCCGGTCGACGATGTCGCGCAGCACGTCGATCGGGCACTGGCCGGCGTCGATGTCGTAGACGATCTCGGGGCGATAGAAGCTCAGGGTCTTGTACGTGTCCTCATAATAGGTGCTCAACCGGCGGCGAATGACCTCCTCGTTCATGTCGTCCAGCCGGTTCTCGTGGAGAGCCCTGAACTTGAGCCGCTCCATCGCCAGCTTCGTGTCCTTGATCAGGAGATGGAAGATCTGGACGACGTCGAGCACGCTGTCGAGCATCTCGGCCTGGGCATAGGTACGGGGAAGTCCGTCCAGGATCAGGGTGTGCTGCTCCGGGAACACGACTTCCTGCATCTCCAGGATATGGAGGTGCCGCCTGAAGATCCGGACCGTCAGCTCATCGGGAACCATCTGGCCCTGCGAGGTATACTGTTCAATCTCGCGGCCGATGCGCCCGGACTTGGGAATCTTCCGGAAAATGTCTCCCATGGAGATGTGGATCAGGTCCGGGAGCTGTCCCAGCACGGCCCCCTGCGTTCCCTTGCCACTGCCGGGCATGCCGAACAGCACGAGGGTGCGGTACCTGGTGGAATAAACGTCCGTGGGTTCTGGTTTCCCCGAGTTGGCACTCATGAGATCACCTATTGGCGAGAAACGCGTGACAGCAACAATCGAACGCACCAGGCGAGACCAGGCACGCCCCGACCCCCAACCCGAACAGGGATCAGACGGTCTTCGATGTCGCAAGACCGACGCCGGTCGAGATCTGGTCTCTTCCTTTCTCTCCTTTAATCTTTCTATTTCCCCCGGCTGGGAGCAAGCCCTTGCAGGAAACTCGTCTCTTGTTGATCCGTCACGCCGAGACCTCGACCCCCGATGTCTTCCACGGGGCCGAATCCGATATCGGCCTCAGCGCGTGGGGCGAGCACCAGGCTATGCGGCTCGGTGAGAACTTGAAAGATCAGGGAGCGCACGCCCTCTATTGCTCGGCCATGCAGCGTGCTATTGCCACGGCCAAGCCGATCGGTGCGGCCTGCGACTTGACTGCGGTCATCGTGCCGCAACTTCATGAGCGAAAGATCGGCCCCCTCTCCGGCTTGAGCCGGGAAACAGGGTGGGAAATCTACGCCGAGTCCAAACGGCGCTGGATGTTCGGCGACCTGGAGTTCACCCATCCGGGAGGCGAATCCTTCGCCGACATCCGCCGTCGCGTCCTCCCCTTTTTCGAGGAACTGCGGACTCGTCATCGCGGTGAGACGTTGATCGTCGTCGCGCATGGCGTCGTGATCCGGGTCATTCTGCTGAGCCTGCTCGAGGGTCTCGAGCCCGCTGACTTCGACCGCATCGCCATCGACTTCGCCTCGATCAACGACCTCCGCTGGAATGGCACGAAGTGGAAGGCCCACGCGCTGAACCAGGTGGTCGCACCCTCGCCAGCGAAGCCGGTGGCGTGACGAGGTCGATAGTGACACCCCATCGCCCGGCCATCACGCCACGGCTTCTGGCGATATCCCTGTTCCGTTCTTGAGTGCCTCCCATTCCTCCCAGGAGTAAAGCACTTCGCGGGGCTCGCCCTTCTTGAACTCGCCGACGATGCCGTCCTCGGCCATGAAGTCGACCAGTCGCGCGGCGCGGCCGTAGCCGATGCCCAGGGCACGCTGCAAGAGCGAGCACGAGCCGCGGCCCTCGCGGATCACGATCTCGATGGCCGGCTCGTAGAGTTCGTCGCGCTCCTTCAGCCCGGCACTCCGGTCCTTGCCGGGAGCGCCGCTGACCTGGTGCTGCATCACCTCGCGGCTGAACTCGACGGGATAGCGCTCCAGGTACTGGCAAACCCGCTTCAGCTCAGCGTCGGAAACATAGGTCCCCTGCGAGCGGACGATCTGCGACGTTCCCGGTATCAAGAACAGCATGTCGCCGTTGCCCAGCAGCCGATCGGCGCCGATCTCGTCGAGGATCACTCGCGAATCACCACGGCTGGCGACCTTGAACGAGATCCGGGCCGGCATGTTTCCCTTGATCAAGCCGGTGACCACGTCGACAACCGGCTTCTGGGTCGCGAGGATCAGGTGCATCCCCACCGCGCGCGAGAGCTGCGCCAGGCGGACGATGTACTGCTCCACCTCCTTGGCCGCCGTCATCATCAGGTCGGCCATCTCGTCGGCGACGATGACGATGTAGGGCATGTGGGTGGGAATGCGCTTCTGCTCTTCCTGGTCCTCGGGCCGCATCCGCTCGAGCAGCTCGGCCGCGCCAAGCTGGTTATAACCCTGGATGTTCCGGACCTCGGCCCGTCTCAAGAGCTCGTACCTCTCGTCCATCTTCTCGCAGGCCCACGCCAGGATCGACTCGGCCTTCTTCATGTCGGTGACGACCGGATGCATCAGGTGCGGGATCTTCTTGTACTGCGACAGCTCGACCTTCTTGGGGTCGACGAGGATCAACTTCACCTCGTCGGGCCGCTTGGTCATCAAGATCGACAGGATCATCGCGTTCAGGCAGACCGACTTTCCCGTTCCGGTGCTTCCCGCCATCAGCAGGTGAGGCATGTCCGCGAGGTCGAACACCATGGGTGTTCCCTTCACGTCCTTGCCCAGATACAAGGGGATCTTGCTTGGCCGGGTACTCGGCTCGACGCTCGCGATCACCTCGCTGAGCCGGACCACGACGCGGCGATCGTTGGGCACCTCGATGCCGACCGTGGTCTTGCCCGGAATCGGCGCCACGATTCGCACGCTCGGCACCGCCAGGGCGATGGCCAGGTCGTCGGCCAAGCTCATGACCCGCGATACCCTCAGACCGGCTTCCAGCTCGATCTCGAACTGCGTGATCACCGGGCCGGTGTCGATCTGAACGACGCGGACCCTGTAGCCGAAATCGAGCAGTGTCCGCTCCAGCAGCATTGCCCGGGCGTGGATCTGGGTCTCGTGGCCCTGGATCGGGAACGGCGCGGGGGGCTCGAGCAGCTCGCGCGGGGGTAGCTCGTAGGGCGCACCGGGCTCGACGGGCGGGAAGGCTACGGACGTCCGGGAAGCGTTGGCAATGTGCGGCTGGGTCATGAACGGACCGGGCGGCGGAGCCGACGTCAGCCCGTTGGTCGCGGCGGTGAGGGCGGGGCGAGCCGGCAGACCGGGCGAGGCCGGCAGTGTCTCGACCAGCGAGCTCGGGGCTGCGGGAAGCATGAATCCCTCGCCCGGACGCAGCGCCTGGCCCTTGCCGGCGCGGCGACGGTCGAGCCGGCTCCGCGCCCAGGTCGAGGCTTCCCGGACTGGCCAGGTGAGCACGTCGTGGCAGAGCACCAGGCCAAAGGTCCCGGCCGAAACCATGATGAGCAGCATGCCGTACGGGCCAAAATGGCAGAACAGGAAGGTCGCCACGAGCGCACCGGTGTATCCACCGCTGCCCACCGGGGGGCTGGGCCTGATGCCGGGCGCGAACTTGTGAATCATGCCCGCGGAGACCGCCAGCAGCAGCGCAAAACCCAGCGCGGGGCCCACGCGGTCGGCAACCTTGCATCGGGCCACGATCAGGACGTTGACGGCGACCAGTCCCAGGAGCAGCAGCCACGACGACCAGCCCAGGACGTTGAACGACACGTGGGCCAGCGTCGCGCCCACCGGTCCGCACGGGTTGGAAAGCAGCGGCGAGTGGTTGGCAGGCTCGGCCCCCGAGCCGGGAGCATCGGCCGGATCATAGCCTACCAGGCTCAGCGCGAGGAAGAGGTTCAGGAACAGGGAGGTCAGGGCCGGCGCCAGGCGGAGCAAACGCTGTCGAACAGGCATGGAACCCCCCGGAGGGCAGGCGCAGGTGGCGCCCGGCAGCTTACCCGAGGGCGCGCAGACCCGCGCTGGCCACTTTCTCTTCGGCCGGCGGATCAGGCGTCCTTGCGGTCCGGCCGGCGAGTTCTCCTGGGTCGTCCGCCGGGCCTGCTCATTCTGTGGACTGGGTAAGATCGACAGTTCCCCCGTCCGCCTCCAGCTCCTCAGTCGCCTGGTTCGTCTGCAGCTTGCCCGACATGTCGAGATAGATCTTGTCCTGCATGATCTCCTGGATCACCATCGTCATCTTGTCCACGCCCCGCCCGTCCACCAAGGCGCGGGCACCCTGGTTCAGCGCGATCATTCGCTTCTGGATCAGAGTCGAGAGCTTGAACCGCCCACCCACCTTGTTGACGATCTCTTCTTCCTTCAGTTCATCAATCATGATCGATTCGATCTCCACAGTAGTTCTGAACCAGGATTGCCGCCAGCTCGTCAACCGACCGCTCCAGGTCGTCGTTGACCAGATGAACGTCGTAACACTTGGCGAGCTCGAGCTCCCGCCGGGCGTTTGCCAGCCGCCGCTGGATCGACGCCTCGTCATCGGTGCCCCGGGTCCGCAGCCGCTGCTCGAGCACGTCCAGACCCGGCGCCCGCACGAAGATCAAGAGGGCGCTCGGCACTTTCTCACGCACCTGAATCCCCCCTTGCACGTCGATCACCAGGATCACGCAGGTTCCCTGCTCCAGGGCCTTGCGCACCGGCTCGGCCGGTGTCCCGTAGCTATGGCCATGCACCTCGGCCGACTCGAGAAGCTGTTCACGGATGTTCTCGAACTCTGGGGCCGACAGAAAGATATAGTCGCGGCCGGAGCGCTCGCCAGCGCGCGGCGGGCGCGTGGTGGCGGAGATCGAAACTTCCAGGCGCAGGCCGGGCCGCTCGAGCAGGCGCTGGACCAGCGTGCTCTTGCCCGAGCCCGACGGACCGGAAAGGACGATCAGCCGCCCGGGAAGGTTCGTCCAGTCAACCTCCTGCACACAAGACCTCGCAGTCACTCCACATTCTGCACGAGCTCCCGGATTCTCTCTAGCACACCCTTGATCTCAACCACATGACGGCTGATCTCGACGTCGCTGGCCTTGGACCCGACCGTGTTGATCTCGCGGCCGATCTCCTGGATCACGAACTCGAGCTTGCGGCCGGCACCCTCCGGGTCGCGGAGGACCTCGTGATACTGCAAAAGGTGGGCCCGCAGCCGGACGATTTCCTCGGAGATATCGCTGCGATCGGCAAGGATGGCGATCTCGCGGATCAGGTCCCTGGGCTCGACGGTCACCCCTTGGTCCTGCACCAGGGCCCCGATCCGTTCGACCAGGCGTTTCTGGTACGACTGCACCACCAGGGGGCCGCGGTCGGCAATCCGCCCCAGGCCGCTTTCGACCAAACGCCCCAGCGCCTGGAGCTCCTCGGCCATGGCCTGGCCCTCCCGGGCCCGGGCGGCCTCCAGCTCGTCGAGCGCCACGGTGGCCACGCGGGCAATCTCCGGCCAGTCGTCATGAGGATCGCAGGCGGGCGTCCGCACCTCCTCGACAACCCCGGGCAAGGCCAGCAGTGCGCTCAGGCCAACCGCGCTCTCGCCGGCTCCCAACCCGGTTCCCAGCAATTCCCTGAGCTGGTCGCGATAACTGCGCAAGGCCACGGCGTTGAGCCGGTAGTCCTCGGCCTGCCGGGGCCGGTCGACCCGGACGTTGATCTGCACCGCTCCCCGCCGCACTTTCTCCCGGACCAGGTGCTCCAGCTCCGACTCCAGCGCCCCGTAGGGCTCGCTGAGCTTGGCAGAGAGCTTGAGATGCCGATTGTTCACCGTGCGCACTTCCACCTCGATCGACCGTTTCTGGTCCTGGTAACGGGCAGCACCAAATCCGGTCATGCTCAGCAACAAGGCAACCTCTCAGGGAGTCTTGGGGGTCGAGCCGGGGGTCGGTGGGAAGTTCGTATCCTTGGGAATCGCCGGCACCTTGTCGGCCGGCGCGGGCGCCTCGGCGGAGCGGCGCGACGAGCTCGACGCCGGGGCCGTTGCCGGAGCCCCGGCCTTGGTCTTGCCACGTGACGACGGGCCCAGCTCCTTGGAGATCGAGCCCGGAGCGTCGACTGCCCAGGTGGAGGCGTTCCGCCGGCCGGTCATGACCACCAGAAGCATGGCCATGAGCATCCAGACCGACGCCGTGATCACCGTGATCCGGGTGAAGGTATCGCCGGCCTTGGTTCCGAACGCGCTCGAGCCGCCCACCCCGCCAAAGGCCCCGGCGAGTCCTCCGCCCTTGCCCCGCTGAATCAGGACCAGACAGATCAGGAAGATCGAAACCAGAATGATCAGTGTATTGAAGATGGTTGTCAAAACGCCCACGAGTTTGGTCCTCTGCTCTTATCCGGGTGAAAAATGCGTCCGCGCCGGGTTACCGCCGGCCATCCGCGATCTGTCGCTGCCGGCCCAGGGCAATCAGGGCTTGCCGAGGGCGGTGACTTCCTGGCCGGCCTTGATGATGCCCAGGAAATCACTGGCCTTGAGGCTGGCGCCTCCCACCAGCGCCCCGTCGATGTCGGGACAGGCCAGCAGCTCCTGGGCGTTGTCCGGCTTCACGCTCCCTCCATACTGGACGACAACCCGGGCGGCCGTCGCCTCGCCGAACGTCTGGGCGAGCCAGCCGCGGATGAAGGCATGGACCGCTTGTGCCTGCTCGCGGGTGGCTGTGAGACCCGTGCCGATGGCCCAGACCGGCTCATAGGCCAGCACGGTGCCGGCCATCTGCTCCGCCGAGAGCCCGGCAAGCGAGCCGGAAAGCTGCTCGAGCACCACCGCCTCGGTCTGCTCGGCGAGCCGCTCTTCCTTGGTCTCACCGACGCAGACGATCGGGATCAGCTTGGCCTCGATCGCGGCAACGAGCTTCTTGTTCACCTCGGCGCTGGTCTCGCCCAGGCCGTGGCGCCGCTCGCTGTGGCCCAGGATCACGTGGGTGCAGCCGACGTCCACCAACATGGCGCCGGAGATCTCGCCCGTGAACGCCCCGGCGGCCTCCCAGAACATGTCTTGCGCGCCCAAGCCGACCGGCGAACCTTCCAGGGCCTGGTCGATCCGGCTCAGGTACACGAAGGGCGGGCAGAGCGCGACGTGCACGTCGGTCGCGGTGCCCAGGCCCGTCTTGATCCCTTCCGCCAAGGCGACCGCCGTCTCGGTCGATATCGGATTCATCTTCCAGTTGCCCGCGATCAGCAGCGTGCGCATGAGACCGTTTCTCCTTCAGGAACGTCGATTTCAGGAACGTCGATCGTTTTGTCCATCAGCTCGGCAAGTTGCCGCAGACTGTCCATCAGCCGGGTGTACTGTTCGGGCAAGAGCGCCTGGGGACCGTCGGAAAGGGCCTTCTCGGGACACGAGTGGACCTCGACGTGGACCCCGTCGCAGCCGGCGGCGATCGCCGCCCTGGCCATGGCCGGAATCAGGTCGGGGCGGCCGGTCGCGTGGCTGGGATCGACGATGATCGGCAGGTGCGACAGCCCCTTGACGTTGGGCACGCTCGACAGATCCAGCGTGTTCCGGGTCGAGTCCTCGAACGTCCGGATTCCCCGCTCGCAGAGGATCACCCGGCGGTTGCCCTGCGCCAGGATGTACTCGGCCGACATGAGCAGGTCCTTGACCGTGGCGCTCATCCCCCGCTTCAAGAGGACGGGCAGCCGGGTCTTGCCCACCTCCTTGAGCAGGTCGAAGTTCTGCATGTTGCGGGCGCCGACCTGGAAGATGTCGGCATACCGCTCGACCTGCTCGACCTGCCGCGGGTCCATGACCTCGGTCAGCACCGGCATGCCGAACTGCACGCCGACGGCCTGGAGGATTTTCAGCCCATCCTCGCCCAGCCCCTGGAAGCTGTACGGGCTGGTGCGCGGCTTGAACGCCCCGCCGCGGAGGATGTTGGCCCCCGCCTCCTTGACTTGCCCCGCCACCTCCATGAGCAGCGGCTCGCTCTCGATCGCGCACGGGCCGGCAATCATCGCCAGGTGGCCACCGCCGATCTTCACTCCCTTGACCTCGATCGTCAGATCGTCCCGATGAAACTCTCGGCTGGCCAGCTTGAACGGCTTCAAGATCGGCACGACCTGCTCGACCCCCGGGATCGCCAGCAGGGGCTGCACCTGCAGCTTCTCCTCGTCGCCGATCACGCCGATGATCGTCCGCGCGACACCCTGGCTGAGGTGTGGCGTCAACCCCAGGGCCTCGATGCGCTCCAGGACGTGCCGGACCACCTCGGGCGTCGGATGCGGCTTGAGTACGATGATCATCGCGGGTCTCTCGTCGGTTCCCTCGCGCGCCGTCACGCACCACGCCGTGCTGTGCAAAAGTCCAGAAAACGGAATGCGGCGGCTCGGGTTCGGGCGGGTTTCGGTGAGAATCGCATACTCTAACCGATTTTACCCCCGGCGCGAAGCGATCGAGGATCGAGCATCGAAAAAACCGCCCGACCGGCTGCTTGGCCCGGGCAGAGCAGCCCAGGGCACCGTCCTGGGAATTGGATTCGCATGTGATTGCCCCCTTCGGGGCGGGATTCAATGAAACGTGACTTCAAGACTCGGGCGCGGAAGGGGCCACCCACTTGCTGGCACCAAGGAAACGTGGGTGGCATGCTCGCGTCTTCGCGAGCATGGAGTGTCGCAGAGGTCATGCTGGCCGCGAATACCCTGCGGATAGGGTAATTCCGGGGCTCTCCTTGCTCACTCTTCGCGTGAGTATGGCACCCGCAATCATACCCTCCATCCGCGCGACTCCGCGGCGGGGACGCGGCCAATCCGCAGGCCTTTTCCGAACGCGGATTCATTGTGTAGACTGATCGGCATGAGTCCGGTCCACGACAGTTCGGTGATGGATCGTCTCCTCGAGCCCTTTGGTCGGGCGTTGACCCCGGCCCTGGCTCGAGTGCTGGTGGACCTTCGCGCTCCTTCGGAAGACCAGGATCGAATCGACGAGCTCGCCGAGATAGCCCGGGAGCCTGGGCAGCCCTGATCGAGGACAACCACGGAATTGAAGCTATGAGAGGGAGGTGAAGGTCGACGCGACGGTTTGCGGAACCTCTGAACCTGGGAAGACTTGAGGAGTTTTTCCCAAGCCCCCGTTTACCCAGACTCGAAGCCTTACAATGAACTTTATCGGCGTCGACCTTCACAGGATGGAATCACGCTGGTCGTGGGCGAGGCGAGCGGGGCGGTCTCCTGCTTCCGGTTGGTGTTGCCATGTGAGAAGCGGTCTGCACCGACACGGGCAGTGATGAGGAATTCGGCAACCCACGGGAAACGAGGCGATTCTTGACCCTCGGCCTGAGAACATCATGCTTCCCCAAGTCACTGGTCCACTTCCTGCCCCGCCCCATCCCACGCGACACGTAAGAGCTAGTCTCTAGCTGTCTGGCGAGGTGTTTAGCGACCACACATAGGAATCCTTCCATCTGAAGCATTTCGACGCCACGTCGAGCTGAGCGGGCGTCACCTGTACCGCGCCCCTCTGGACTTGTTAAGATCTTGGTCTGCCGGGAGCGGTGGCAGGGAAGCGACGCCGGAATCGGGGACGCAGCCGGTCCCCAAAATTAAGAAGGAGGACGGATGAACGCTGGTGAACTTGAGTTTTTCGCCACGCAAGACCTGATCGACGAACTGCTGCGTCGGACAACGTTCCAGGGAGTCGTTGTCCACGCCGTCGAGGGGGCGAAGAGTCGCCATTGGGAAGGAGAACGTCGCTTTGCCGTCAGCCATAACGCCAACCTCCGCACCGAGGAAGTAGGCCGGTTGCTCAATGTGATCAGCGAGTATATCGCATGCCGCGAGTAACGCACAGGCCAGGGAGGACGGGGGTAGCCTGGCACCCCCGTCCTTTCCCTTTTCTCTGGAACCATTCCCAGTTCACATCACGCGCCGGGATGGGTCAGGATGGGGTCGTGCCCTTGTCGGTACCACGGGTCTTGATGTCCACGTCCCCGGTCTTATCGACCTTGACCTCTTCCTTGCGGACCTCATCCGAGACGTGCTCGGTATCCTGAACATCCCGTTTGCCAACCTTGACTTCCTCGGTCACGACCGGTTCCTTGGCGACGTTGACCTGCTCCTCACGAACCGGGACGCGAATCTGCTCGCCCTCGCGGATGTCGTCCGTCGCAGCCCGGCCGTGCACGGGGGTCCGCTCGATGATGACCTCTTCCCGCTGGACGGGGACCTCCATCGTCTTGGTCTCGGAGTGGACCTCCTTGCGAACGTTAACCTCGCCCGTCTCTACCGGCCGCTTCTCCGCGTGCAGCCGCTCCTCCTTGACCTGAAGAGTGTCGCCCTCGCGGCCCGCCGCTTGGACCGCAGCCGCGTACGTCTCGGCTCCGGTGCTGCGCGCCGCGGTGTGGGTGGCTTCGGCCTGGGCACTCCGGTTGCTCACGTCGTACGCCCCGTGCCGCCGCAGAATGGTCGTCGCCTTGTCGGCCTGACCGTCCGCCGTCACAGTCACGATCGTCCGGCCTGCCTCAAACTCCTTGTCATAATATTTGGCTTCGTGCTCGGGCACGCCGGCGCCGATGAGGGCCCCGGCTACCCCGACGATGCCTGCGCCTGCCGCCGCGTTGGAGACGATGACACCCAATGTGCCGGCGGCGA
>JAFAHT010000377.1 GCA_019237095.1 Planctomycetaceae bacterium | reverse complement strand
GCCATGTCCTGCCGTCTTGCTCTGGCCTGGGCACTCGCGCTCTTGGTCCTGGGCGGACCATCGGTCCAAGCGCAGGTTCCGTTTGCCAGGGATTTGATCCCGTCTCGCACTTCACTTGCCCGAGTCGGGCTCGAGCGGCAATGGCTGGCGGTGGTTCCGCTCAACGATACCGAGCGGCTGCTCCTGATCAGCCGCAGCGCGGATCTGTTATTCGCACAGACCAACCACGGCTCGGTGCACACCTACGACGCCCAGAGCGGCAAGCTGCTCTGGTCGTCAAGCCTGGGCCAGCATACTCCACTTGCGCGTCCGGTCTCCGCGAACTCTTACGCCGTGTTCGGGACCAGTGGCAACGTGTTGATCGCCCTGGACCGGAAGACCGGAAGGCTCATCTGGAAGATGTCCCTGGGGACCATCCCGACCTGCGGGACGGTCTGCGACGAAGATCGCGTCATGGTCGGGACGATGGATGGCCGAGTTGATGCCTATAGCCTCAGGGAAAAGGGGCCCAAGGGAGAGATGAAGATTCGCACCAAGCCCGTGCAAGCGTGGGGCTGGCAGACCAGCGGTCCAGTCCACACGTTGCCTTTACCCGCGGAGCACATGGTCGCCCTTGGCAGCAGTGACGGGCGGGTTTACGTGGTGATGAATAACGAGCGGACCTCCCTTTACCGGGTTCGCACGGGAGGACCCATCGGCGAGGGCCTGGGCAGCTACGGCACCCGGACCTTGCTCATCCCCTCGGCCGACTACAACCTGTACGCGATCGATCTCTTGACCTCGGACTCTCTCTGGACGTTCGCTTCCGGCGGCCCGGTCGACCAGGCGCCGGTGGTTGCCGGTGAGGAGATTTACTGCATCAACCAGGCCGGGTCTCTCACCCAACTCGACCCGGCCACAGGTAACGTCCGCTGGAGCACTCTCACCCAGGGAGCCCAGTTCGTGGCGGTGGGAGTCTCGAGAATCTACCTGAGATCCTGGAACAAAGACCTCTACATTATCGATCGAGCCTCTGGTCAGGTGCTGGCCGACCCTGCGGCCACGAAGCAGCGGGCCGGGTTGAATCTCCGCGAATTTGGTCTTTCGATGCTCAATCGGTTCGATGATCGGCTCTATTTGGGGACCGACTCGGGACTGGTCCTGTGCCTTCGCGAAATTGGCGCCACCCAGCCGCGGCTGCTCCGCGATCCCAAGGCCTTGCCTTTCGGCTACATTCCACCCGAGGGAATCAAGCTGGCGCCACCTCCAATGCCCGCGGTCGAGACGCCCGCCGAGCCCGGCCCCGAGACCAAGGACAAGGAAGACGCTGCCAAGGAGCAGGCTACGCCGCCCGCCGACGAAATGGCGAAGCCCGCTCCCAAGGCCAAAGCCGCTGCTCCCAAGGCCAAAGCCGCCGCTCGCAAAGCCGCCACGGCCAAGACCAAGAGCGCCAACCCACCCGGGTCCGAGTGAGGCCAGCGGCGTCGCGGCTGGTTCATTCTCGTCTTGCGTGACACATCGCGTCATAATCAAGGAAACACGCGCCCCGGCACCTTGCTCCACCTTCGGGAGCAAGGTCTCCGGGGGTTCCTGTTTCCATCCTACAACAGACTCTCGCGGCAGCTTTCCGCGACCCTCCACCGGAAACGAAGCACCAATGGCCAGTACTCCACCTTCCGATGTCGTCACTGTTCAACGAGCCCTACTGAGCGTCTCGGACAAGCGCGGGTTGATCGAGCTGGCGCGCGGCTTGGCCGAGCGAAACGTGGCCCTGCTGGCCAGCGGAGGCACGCGGACGGCGCTCGTTGCCGCGGGCTTGCAGGTCACCGAGGTCGCCGACTATACAGGACAGCCGGAAATCCTGGGTGGACGGGTCAAGACCCTGCATCCCAAGATCCACGCCGGCATCCTCGCCCGCCGGAATCTGCCCGCAGACCTCGACACCTTGGCCGCGGCGGACATCGACCCGATTGACCTGGTCGTCGTCAACCTCTATCCGTTTGAGGAGACCGTCGCCAACCCCTCCGCGACTTTCGAGGATGCCGTCGAGAACATTGACATCGGCGGCCCGTCGTTGATCCGCGCCGCGGCCAAGAATCATGCACACGTCGCCGTGGTGACTTCCCCGTCGCAGTATGACCTCCTGCTCAAGGAAATGGAGGCCCATGGAGGCACGACGGGCGATTTTCGTCGCGCGCTGGCTTTAGCGGCCTTCAACCAGACTGCACGGTACGATACGGTGATTGCAGCCTACCTCGAGCAGGAGACGTGTAGGGTTCGCGATGCGGGCCTCTTTCCGCCCGTCCTGTTTGCCCGATTCCTCCGTGAGAGCAGGCTGCGTTACGGCGAGAATCCGCACCAGCGCGCGGCCTTCTACGTTGACCCGGGGGCAAGAGGCCCCAATCTCTGCACAGCGTCGGTGCTCCACGGCAAGGAGCTTTCTTATAACAACATGCTCGACCTGGACAGCGCCCTGCGGCTGATCCGGCTGTTCGCGGAGCCTGCCGCGTGCATCCTGAAACACAACAACCCCTGCGGAGCGGCCCTCGCCGCGGACCTCGCCACCGCGTTCGAGCGGGCCTATGAAGGCGACCCGGTCAGCGCGTTCGGGGGAATCGTCGGGCTCAACCGGCCCGTCGACCGGGCGACGGCCCAGCGGATGTGCCAGCCGGGCCGGTTCCTGGAAGCAATTCTTGCCCCAGGCTTCGAGCCCGACGCCCTTGAGTGGCTGACGACCACGCCCAGCTGGAAGAACAGCGTCCGGCTGATCGACCTCGCGGAACCGATCGGTCCGGCCGATCCACCCCCCTCCGGCCTGGACCTCAGGCGTATCGATGGTGGGCTTCTGGCCCAGAGCTGGGACCAGCTCGAGCCTGACCCGGCCTCAGGCCGGCTCGCCACGCAAAGGGCCCCGACCGAGAGCGAGGTGCGCGACCTTGTCTTCGCCTGGCGGGTCTGCAGCATGGTCAAGTCGAATGCGATCGTTGTCGCCCGCGCGGGACAACTACTGGGCGTGGGTGCGGGGCAGATGAGCCGCCTTGACTCGGTGCGAATCGCCGTGGAAAAGGCCGGCGATCGGGCCCGCGGGGCCGTGCTGGCTTCTGACGCCTTCTTCCCTTTTCGTGATGGGCCGGACGTCGCCGCGGCCGCGGGGATCACCGCTATCATCCAGCCCGGCGGATCGAAGCGCGACGACGAGACCATCGCTGCTTGCAACGAGCATGGCATCGCCATGATGCTCACCGGCCGTCGCCATTTCCGGCACTGAGACGCAACGCATCACTCTTATCAGCGATGGCCTCCTCCGCCGCGGCCACCACCGCCGCCGTACCCGCCGCGGAACCCGCCGCCGAATCCGCCACCGAACCCTCCACCCATCGGTGCACCGCGGAATCCGCCCATCCCGCCACCGAGATAACCACCGCCCCCACCCATGGGAGCGCCGCGGAATCCGCCCATCCCGCCCATGGCTGTTCCCAACCCGCCACCGGGATATCCACCTACCCCACCCATGGGAGCGCCGCGGAATCCGGCGCC
>JAFAHT010000252.1 GCA_019237095.1 Planctomycetaceae bacterium | reverse complement strand
GCCCAGCATTCGACAAGACGGGCGGCGATCATTTCCGGGGCTATCCTGGCGGCTCGAACGATATCGCCTATCAGATCAAGAGCATGCTCCGGTCCGGCGACGTCTTCATCAGCGCCGTTCCCGAAGTAAACGACCGGTTGATGGGTCCGCAGAACGGAAGCTGGGTGAGTTGGTATATTACGTTCGCCGAGTCGCCTCTGGTACTTGGCTTCAATTCAACCAGCCGCTTCGCGGCGGACTTCAACTCCAAGCCGTGGTATCAGGTCCTCGCCGAGCCGGGTATCAGGATCGGTCGAACCAATCCGGGGCTCGACCCCAAAGGGGCCCTCACGCTTGCGCTGATGGAAAGGGCCGAGGCCTACTACAAAAGCCCTGGGCTTTCGCGACGGGTGCTCGGCGCTGCTAACAATCCGGCCCAAGTTCTGCCGGAAGAAACTTTGGTGGGCCGGCTTCAGTCGGGACAGCTCGATGTCGGGTTCTTCTATTCGACCGAGGCCTCCAGCGCCGGGATTCCGGAGTATCGCCTGCCGGCTGAAATCGCCCCAAAAGCGGTTTACACGGTGACTATCTTGCGCGACGCACCCAATTCCAGCGGCGCTGTTCGCTTCGTTGCCTACTTACTCGGCGCGGAGGGCAAATCCTTGATGACACAGCACGGGCTCGACGTGGATAAACCTGAGCTTGTCGGGACATTAGCCGCGATGCCGCCGGAGCTTCGATCGTTCGTCGACCAGTCAAAGTGAGGTGGAACCTGCCGGCGCCCGGGCCGTGGCCGCCGGCGGAGCGCGGCAATAAGTGACAATGAACGCCCGCGACCCTCCTTGAGGTCCAGTCCCCATTGACTTTTGGGTACGAAAGTCCTAGATAGACGACCCGGGCGATCGAGGGCGCCGTGGCTGTCAATCTGATCGAGGCGCTCGGCGCGGCTGAGGAAGCCACCCAGGATCGGATTACGGTCTACATTCCCTCGCGGGACCGCGATGGTAAGCCGGTCGACTTCGAGAATTGGGTCGTGAGGGCACTGCAACTCCTGTCCCGGGTGGGCGGCGGCGCCACGCGCATGCCGCCTGCGCAAGGTGCCTGGCTCAACCCTGACACGAACGCAGTGATCATCGAGGATGTCACCCTTGTGTATTCATACGTAGACGGAGATGCATTGGCGGCCCGACTCCCCGAGATCCGGCGGTTCATGCATGAGATGGGTCGCGCGTTGAATCAGGGTGAGGTTGTCGTGGAGGTCAATGAGAGCTTCTACAAGATTCGAGATTTTGACGTTTAAGGACAGCGGCTATGGCTCGTCTCGTCATCACTGATTCGCCCAAACCCAGGTTAGAGCTCGTTGAGCCGAGGACACGGCGCAGGATCACACCGGAAGAGGTCGAGAAGGGTCTCGGGGCTGAGCGCGTGGGGATGATTTCCTCCGGGGGCTCACCGATTTCGGCCTATGCCCTGCGACAAGAGTTGTTCCGTCGGCTGCGATCGACGGGAGGGCGACCGGCCCTCGACGGCACCGACATGAGGCCGAAGGTCCCCATGAAGCGATCACAGTGGAAGAAACTCGAGCGGCTGGCCGAGTTGGTCAAAGGCGATAATTTTCATCCGACCCCCGCACAGTTGGCGTCGGTCATTCTCGACACTGGGATCGACCGTATCGAAGAAGCTCTGGATTCGGCCATCGCCAAAACGAAACCGAACGCCGCGGCGGCCGCCGAATCCGATCGAGGTCGGGAACCCAATGACGAGCGGCGGTAAAGGGCGGAGACAAACCCGGCGAGGCGCGGTGCGCTACTACCGCGAGATCGGCGTCGACATTCCGGCAGCACTGGCGGCGCGCGGCGATCAGTAAAGACGTCCCTGAGAGTTGGCCCGAAATAAGTTCTATCGGACCTTCTTCTCCCTCTCCGCCCCTAGGGGCGGAGAGGGTCGGGGTGAGGTGGTGGAAGCCGCGGCTCGCCGGCGTCGCCCACCTCACCCTCCCCGTCGCGTACGCGACGGGGCCCCTCCCTCTCCCCCCGCAAGCGGGCGGAGAGGGCGATTTTTGATCGTGATCGGGCCGACGAGATTGGTGATAACCTGTGGTTTCGAATATCCCGCACGGGGGGTCGCGCGCGCATCGCGGAATGGAGGGGTTGGGAGATGAACCTTGTTCTCTGCAGGTTCGGGGCGGCGGCTCTGCTGGTCGCGGCGTTGGGCCTCGTGCCGGCCTTCGCGCAAAAGCAGGGCGGAACCCTGAGGGTCTATTTTTTTGACAGCCCGGCGACCATGTCGATCCACGAGGAAACGACCGTCGCCAGCGAAGGGCCGATGATGTCGGTTTTCAACAACCTCGTCCTCTTCGAGCAGGACGTGCCACAAAGCGGCTTGCAATCGATCGTGCCGGACGTCGCCAGCGAGTGGTCGTGGGAAGAGGACAAGACCCAGTTGACGTTTCGGCTGCGAGAAGGCGTCAAGTGGCACGACGGCAGGCCCTTCACGGCCAAGGACGTCCTGTGCACCTGGGATCTCCTCACCGGAAAGTCGGCCGAGAAGCTCCGCATCAATCCTCGCTGGGCCTGGTACAAGAACCTCGAAGAGGTGACCGCGAGCGGCGATTACGA
>JAFAHT010000176.1 GCA_019237095.1 Planctomycetaceae bacterium | reverse complement strand
AGCCATTGGGAGCTATCGATGCGATACGAAGAGTCCGAAGAGCAAGCAATTGAAGAGATCAATAAGAATATTACTGCAAAGGTGAACGGCTACAGACCGAGTAAGCGGCTCAAAACGATTGTGATGCTGGGCCCCTGTGCTTCGCGGATCCCTCCTTACCTGACGTTCAGCCGGAGCTGTGTGGCCCGGGGGATTGCAGTCTACCTACTGGATGTCGGTAGCCAGCCCCTTTCCTGGAAGCGGTACTCCTCCTGCCTGGCCGGAGGTGGCCTGATAGAAAACGAACTGTTCGAAACGCCGGAAGGGATCGCCTCCGTCCACGAATATGTGCGGTCTGTAGAGGCCGACGCACTCTTCACTATTTGGGACCGCGACCTGATCTGGCTGGGGGAGAACCGCTCAGTGTTCGAGCCCACGTGCAAGGTCTTGGTCCCCCCGCCCGAATCTCTGCGTCTCCTGATATCGAAGCAGAATCAGATCGACTTGGCATTACGAGTTGGATTCGATGTGCTGCCGACCTGGTATCTGTGGGCTCCCGAAGACTATCGGAAAATCCCGCAGTGCCATTATCCCGTGGTTCTGCGCCCCGACAACAATATCGATGCGGTGTGGCCGACATTCAAGGTCCTTTTCGCGGGAGGTCCGGAAATTCTTCGCTCATTCCTCCAGGGCATCCAATTTCTCGAGGGGCCGGTGATCGCCCAACCACTGCGGATTCTTCCCAATCTGGTGGTCCACGGGGCCCGCTCGGAATCAGAGGAGATCCTGGCCTTGCAACCTTTCTTGGTCCCGAGGAAGTTCGAGGGGGTCACTCTGTCCATAAGAAGGGCCGATTTCCCTCCCGGCGTAGAGAAGTGCTGTCGAGACTTCATCCAGGCTGCGGGCCTCACGGGGTGTTTCCACTTCGAGTTGCTCCTCTCACCCCGGGAGGATCGGGCTTACTACCTCGAGATCAACGCAAGGCTCGGGGGCACGACCGACAAGGTAACGCGCCTGGGATTCGACGAGCCTGGCCTTTTGCTGGCGGCCTTCGGCCTGCTGTCCATGCAGACAGGGACCCCATTTGCAGCACTCAGCGGTCGCACGGCCGTCAGTAAGCTGAAGGTCTTGGAACATCTCGAATGGGCATTGCGGGGCAAGCTCTGCGCACTGGACTATCCGGCCGTCAGCCGAGTCGGCCATGTGGGTCGGTCGCTCCTCGATCTAATCGCGGCGGAAGACTCGATCTTCGACTGTCGCGATTTGCGCGGCAGCCTGTGGGTCTGTCGGGAGATTTTAAACCGCAGATTGGCGAGCGCAGTAGAGTGGCTCAGAGGGTTGTCATTCACCCGTGAGTGATGCTCTCGCAGTACCGCCAGGCGTATTGGCACCTAAGCCAATGTCAAGCATCGGCCCTCCGAGGAAGAACTCTCGGCCTCTCAACCACCCCGCGCGATCATCCTTGTGCTCGCGTGGTCGAGGGCCACCAGCTCTCTGCCTTCAGGACTTCCCGGTCCCACGGGACCTGACACCTGAGGACACGGCCGGTGGGTCGTCTCTCCTCGTGACTCTCACCCCTGAGGCAACAACGACGGGACTTCGGCCCCTTGGAAAAACGCCGTGACCGCGGTGGACAGGTACGTTCAGAAAAATCGGCGACCCGGCAGGGTGACCCGGACGGCCGGCTCGTCCGAGTCGCGGATCGAAGAGAGGCCTCTGGAGGTGCCTAGTTGAGCCCTTCGGCCTCGCTCCATCCACGGCCTCCGCGGCTTCGCCGCCCGGGCGAGCCAGTCGTCCGAGCCACCCGCGACGCGGACGACTTGACCTCGAAGGTCGAGATGCTAAGATAGACCGCCGGCATCGGTCTTTCAATCGCCGATCTCGACCCCATCGCACTCGAAAGCCAGATCGGGTCGGTGCCGGCTGCCGGCAACTCTTCTCTTTCCCATTTCCATCCGTCTCATCGTCCACGGCGCAAGCCAGCGATCGCCGGGGCGTTCTGAGCTTGCCGCTATACGCGTTGACCACCTCAACGTTGCCGTCGTTCAGCGGGACGAGGTCCCACTGCTGGTTGGCCCCCCCGTTGAGCTGGTACTCCTGGATGAGGGTCCGGTCGCGACCGTCCTGTACTTGGGGCATCACACCTCCCAACCCCGCCGGACCCGGGTGGTCCGAGGAGCTCAACATGTTCCAGGCCGAGACCAAGGCCCTCCTGAACGCCGCTCTCCCCCCACTGCCGGCAGACCCGTTCGCGCCGGATCAGCCCGGCCGAGCGCCCTCGATCGATCCCGGTCATTCCTCGATCACCGGCGCCTGCTGGAGTGTCGCCTGAAAATCCTTGAGAACTCTTGAAAATTGATTGGCCGCGCGAACATCACCCGGTCGTCCCGCGTCTCTACAGGTAAAGAGCGAGGAGACGAGGAAAACCAGGCCGGTGTTCCCTGGGGTGTTTCTCGTCAGCTCTCCTTGCTTGTTGGGGTCAATCGCCATGTTCGCCTGCTGGTCTCAAGGTCAATCTCGTCGGGGGCAAGAGCGGAGTTTCTCCGCCCTGGCGAGCGAGCTCCGTCCCCGAGGTTACTTGCGACACTGACGCCCGGTACTGGTTCTTCCTGATCAGGAACCGACCAAGGCCCGGTGTCACAAGCACCGGGCCTTGGCCATTTTCGGGCCGGTAGCTGAGACGGTATAGCGCCACTCTGAAAAGGTGGAGACGTGGATTCGAGCGCCACACGGCCCACTCTCTGCACGGGAGTGACAGGAAACGCACGCCCGTTCGTCTAGCGGACGAGGATACTGCTCTTTCAAGGCCAGGAGGAGGGTTCGACTCCCTCACGGGCGATTCGCCTCCACAGGCACACACGACCGGAGCGACTCGGGGCGCGGGCGGTCTCCAAAACCGCTGTCTCGCGGGTTCGGATCCTGCCGGTCGTGCTTGTCTGGCCCCAGAGTGGGACGGAGTAGGAGTGGCGAGGGGTTGTGGTGTAACGGCAGCACATCGGCCTTTTAAGCCGGGGAGTGGGGGTTCGAGTCCCTCCGGCCCCATCCGGGGAGGAGAGTCCAAGAGCGGCAGTCAGCAATCAATCACGGCCTGTAGCTCAGCGGCAGAGCGCTCGGCTGATAACCGGAAGATGGAGGTTCGACTCCTCCCGGGCCGACTGTTGGCTTGGCGATCGTCGGGGCCAAGGTGTTAGCGGCAGCACACCTGGCTCTTAACCAGGCGGGTGAGGGTTCAAGTCCCTCTGGTCCCACTCGAGGCATGCACTGGTGGTCTAGCAGGCAAGACACCGCTCTCGTAAGGCGGTGACGTGGGTTCGACCCCCACCCGGTGCTCTGGGTCTCTTTGACAATTCGGCGACGGTCGCAGTGTCCATGATGTAATGGCAGCCTCTCGCCTTGCCATGGCGAACGTGCGGGTTCGACTCCCGCTGGGCACTTCCTCGGGGTGTGGGAAAGATGGCTAATCCGCCTGCTTCGGGAGCAGGAAACCGCTGGTTCGAGCCCAGCCACCCCGATTTTTTCCGCCAGGGCGGCAAAAAATTGAGCAGGAGAGAGGAGCGAGGAGAAAGTCGAGCAAAAGCAATGGCCCGCTCTCCTGCGGTCTACTCGCTCCTCATATGTGCAGAGCTTTCCCTTTCCAGGGTGGCGGAATGGTAGACGCACCTCACTGTTAATGAGGCGCCCACGGCGTGGGGGTTCGAGTCCCTCCCCTGGAGCTTGATGGATTCCGGAAGGGCAAGCCGATGGGTGACGGCACCCGGCTCGAAACCGGGCGAGCGACGAGCCTTGAGGGTTCGACTCCCTCCTCTTCCGCTGCTTCGTTCCGACGCGCACCGCGTGCCCCTGGCCGAGCGGTCAGGCCCCAGTCTTCCAAGCTGGACAGGCGGGTTCAACTCCCGCGGGGCACTTTCGGGAATCGGCTAACCGGCAGGCTGCCTGACTTTGGATCAGGCGGTGGAGGTTCGAATCCTCCTTCCCGAACCTGGACTGAACTTGTTCTGTCCGAACCAGGAGACGAGGAATACTCCGGGGCAGTTGCGGTTGGTCGTGACGCCACGCTCTGAACGTGGAGGCCGCTGGTTCGATTCCAGCCCCCGGAACTTGACGGCAAGCCAGTATTGAAGGCAGACATCCGGCTGGATCAGGGACCTGTCTTGAAAACAGGCGGCGGCCGCGGGCCGATTGTGGGTTCGAGTCCCACGGCTGCCGCCTCCAATGGCGCCAAGGCTCGGTAGGCAACCGGCAGACCACTCTCGTTCAGACCGAGAGATGCTGAGGGTTCGAATCCCTCCTGAGCCACTGGGGACCCGGGAAGACCGGTCCACTACGTCAAGCCCCTGTAGAGCAGCTCGGAGTGCTCGCCACCCTGTCAAGGTGGAGGCCGCGGGTTCAAATCCCGCCGGGGGCGCTGGAAGAGGAAGGGAAAGCAGATTGTCATAAAGAGTTCCTCATCCCTCAAACGCGTCGGCTGGGCACTGGCGAGCCCCGGTGGCCGTAACCCACCCGCCCCGAGCTTTGCAGGTTCGACTCCTGCCCGACGCACTGCGATGTTCTTCGATCCCTCGGTTCACGGCCCGGTCGTCTATCGGTCCAGGACGCCACTCTCTCACAGTGGTAAGGCGGGTTTGACTCCCGTCCGGGCTACTTCAGTCAGACTCCCTGCTCCGGTGCAGGACGAAAGCAACCCAGGCGTGGCGGGCGCCCAGCCGGCTCTCATAAGGCCGGCTTTCCCGGATCGACCCCGGGGCCTGGGACTCGCGGGTGGCCGGTGCTGGCCATGGCCTGAGCCAGCGCCCGCTACGACCCAATACTGGATCCACCTACTCCCTGCTAGAATCTCCTTGGAGGAATGACTATGGCGAACACCGAGGAACCAGCGGCCATGCAGGAGCGAGACGACCTAGAAGAAGTCTATCGCCTCTACGCGGAGGGGAAGCGGGTCACCGATCCCGATCTCATCAAGAGGATCAGGGAGCGATCCGAAGCCGCCCGAAGGGCGGTCTTCGAGCGCAACGGCCTGCTGGACATCGCCGTGCCTTCCATCAGGGCTTTGCGTGACGGCGACGAGCAATGAGGTGCGTGCTCGACAGCAACATCGGGGTCAAGTGGTTCACCGCGTCGGCCAGGGTCCGGGCCAGGACCCGCCGCAGCCAGTCAACCAGCACCTCGGACTGGGGATTGCGCAACTCGCCCAGGATCGAAACGGTTATTCTCATCGTAAACTGATCATAAAGGGCAGATGCCCGGCCCTTTGGCATTCCCGGCCTGAGTTGATTGCTGCGAATCAAATCCGAATCATGAAAAGTGACGAAACAAAGCCAATTGTTATGACGTAACTCGATTGCTAGATAGATACTTACGACAAATCGCGCCAGGAGATCAAAGCCAATCAAACCCAATTGGGTTCTCGTTACCCAAGCACTCTGGTGGGCCGTCGCCTCCGGCTTGACCCACCCTACGGAACTTCCGCCGGCGACCCGTCCGGCCGCGCGGTGCTTCGAGCCCACTCCGTTGAGTTGTCTGGTGCGAGTCTCCCATAATGATGAACTGCGAGCGACCATTGACCCTTCTCTCCAACGCGGATCTCAACAGACGATTCCGACCATGAAATCTTGGATTCGACCACACTTCTGTCTGGCGACGTTGTTGTTGATATCGACCACCCTGGCCGGCTGTGGGGACCAGCCGCAATCAACCTCGGCCGCGGCCAGACCGCCGTCCGGCCAGACGGCCGCGAACCGGCTCTTTGGGTTCACGGTCCAGACGATGAACAACCCCTTCTTCATCGATCTGGAACAAGGTCTCAAGAGCGTGATCGAGGCGCGCGGCGATCGGCTGGTCACGCTTGATGCCCAGTTCAACAGCCTCAAGCAGAAGAACGACATCTCCGATCTCCTCCAGCAGCAGCCCGCGGCGATCTTCATCAACGCGGTGAACTGGGAAGGGGTGCGAGGCAGCCTGATCGAAGCCAGGCGCAAGAAGTTGCCGGTCATCATCGTCGATGCCCCTGTCAGCGATCCCGAGCTGGTCCTCAGCCAGGTGGCCTCCGACAACATCGAGGCGGGCCGGCTGGCGGCCGAGGCCCTGGCCAAGGTCGATCCCAAGGCGCGGGTCGTCATCCTGCACCACTCGATCAACAAGGCGTGCATCGACCGCGTCGACGGGTTCAAGAGGGCCATTTCCCAGTACCCCGAGATCACCATCCTCGATATCCAGGAAGGAAAAGGAACCGCCGAGGGCGGACGACCAGTGATGCGCGACCTGCTGGGCCGCTTTCCGGATCTCGATGCCGCTTTTCCCATCAACGACCCAAGTGCGCTCGGCGCGATCTCGGCCATCGAGTCGGCGGGCAAGCTCGGCAAGGTCACGGTCGTCACCGTGGACGGCTCGCGCGAGGCAATTGCCGTCATCAAGGCGGGCAAGCTGCATTCCAGCTCGGCACAGTTTCCCCGACAGATCGGCCAGGCCGCGGCCGAGACGATCTACAAACACCTGGCAGGCAAGCCGGTGCCTAACGACATCAAGATCCCCGTCAAGCTGATCACCAGGGAGAATGCCGACGAGTTCCTCCAGAGCCTGTAAGCCCATGCCCGACGATGGTTTCAGCGATCGGCCTCTCCTGTCCCTTTCCAGTATCATGACGGCGAACCCAGCTCGTCCGCCGTGAAGGTTCAGGATGGCAAGTAGTCACTTGTCCACTGCAAACTCTACATTCGTATACATCAATCAGATTCCGCTTCCCAGAATCCGGTTTGCCGTTATGCTATGACACTGAACGGCCTTCCCGCCATTCATTCACTCACGGAGGAGTTGGCTGATGAAAAGGACATTCGGCCTGGCGGCGATTATCGCGACCCTGTTCTTGGTCTCGGGATGTAGCGGACTGCATGGCAAGGACCGACCAGCGCGTGATCCGGTTCGATTGCCCAGCGCTCCTGCCCTGGAAGGAAGTCCCACCACCCCGGCTATCCCCGGCATGACCGGCTCGAGTCCCGTAGTACCGCCGGCGCGGTCGGTCGGGTCGAATTGATCTCATGAAGATTCGCCATCCGCCGAGCGAATCAAGCTGGTTCTCGGCTTGAGGGTGAGGGGATGATCAGGAATCAGCTTTTCGAGGCTCGATGGCTCGGATTAGAAGCCGGGCCACGAGCCCTTGCCTGGGCTGATCAACAGCTGGTCTTGCATCGAGTTTGTGTTCATCCAGCTTTCGTTGACGGGCCTTCCCCAGCCCCTTACGGGGCGCCAGGGCCGGGGTCGTCCGGGCACCCGGAGGTTTGCTCATCATGGTCGATCACCTCCATGGAAATCAGCTCGAGCTCGCGTCCGTGGATGAGCTGGGGCGTTAGTGTGTCGCACACCGGGCAGCGAAACCGTGAAGCGTCTTGAAGAATCCGGTTCTCCAGGCAGCGCGGGCAGAAGACGACGACAGGCTGCTCTTCCACGCTCAGTCGCGACCCCTCCAGCGGCGTTCCTTGCACACTCAGCCCGTAACAGAATTCGAGAGCCTCGGGAACCACACCGGAGAGAGCCCCGACGCGTATCAGGACGCTCCGCACCCGGACAGGTGGCGGTGCGCACCCGGAGAGTGCCTCGCACGCGACCTCGATGAGTCCCTGGGCAATAGAGAGTTCGTGCATCTTGAGAAGTCAGACCGTGGGCGTTGCCTCTGACAGACCGGCGAGCGACCAGTGTTGCGGCGAAAGCCGTAGTGGCGGCCAGTCGGATCTCGTCCTCTCCCTCACTCTAGCCCGGATTTCCAGCACGCGAAAGGCGTTGAGCCGCGACCGGGCTGCCCGGGTTTCTGCGCGTTCCATCGAACCTGCTCCTTGTTCGCCATGGAATTACCCCTGCGCCAGCCCGAGATCGCGAAGAGCCTCCAGGACACGGGCGTGGGATCGGCCATTGGTGACGATGACACCGCGATTGGCACTCAGCTCGCGGCCATGGTGGAAGTCCAGGGGCCGCCCCATGATGTCGGTCACGGTTCCCCCGGCTTCCTCGACGATCAAGGCTCCGGCGGCGTGATCCCATATCTTCTCGCGGTAATCAGCCCGGGTCGGCATGCGGAGATAGATTTCCGCCTCGCCCCGCGCAACGATCCCGTACTTGGCCTGGCTGTCCATCCTGACGGGTGGCGTGATGATCCCCAACCGCGCCGCGATCGCAGCGGCGTCTCCATGCGCGCTGTGGCCTGACTCTACTGACTCGCAAAATCGGAGAACCGCGGGATCGGTTCTCTGGCTAACGTGCACTGGCAAGAATTCCGGGTCGTATTCCTCCTCCCGTTCCAGCGGCACGACAATCGCCCCATGCCCTTGCACGGCCGCGAAGATCACGCCCCGACTCGCGGCGGCCGACGCCGAGTCGATGGGCAGGTTGGGGCATGACAGGGCCGCGACGACAACCTGGCCTTCGACGATGAGCGCCAGAGCCACGGCGTACTGCTCGTTGCGGAGAAAGCCTTTGGTTCCATCGATCGGATCGATTGTCCAGAATCGGTCGCAATACTGGCTGCTTCTCCCCCGGTCGATCCAGCCGCAGACCTCGGCCGGAGAGGGGTTGCGATCTGCATCGAGCCCGAGCGCTCGCACCTGACCGACCACCTCGTCAAGGACGGCCGTGTTCCCCGATCTTCCGAGTTCCTCCGCGTCCTCCTCGGCGATGACGGGATCGTCCGGAAACGCGATCTCCAGCGCCCGGCAGATGACGGCCTGGCTGCCAAAATCTGCCACCGTCACCGGGCTCTTGTCCCTCTTGTCCAGGACCTCCGGCTTCAAGGCCGCCCTCACCATGAGACACAACCGCGCCGCCTGGCGGACAGCCTGGATGGCCTCGGACTGCTCACGCTCGTAATGCCGGCTCATGTTCCCTCCGGACCAACGCGTTCGCTCGGTGTTTCTCACAGCAAGGGCTGGAAGCCGCGACCTCTGCCCATGAGCGCGTTGATCATACGGGCCCGTGGTCCAACCTCGGCCGTCAGGACTGACTTTGGGTCGCTCGCTGGGATTTGTCAAATGGAACTTCCCTGTCGGTGATTTCGTCCGACGGAGTCGAGCCTGGATCATAGGGATGGAACATCGATGGCCACTCCGCACGTTGCCGGCTGCGTGGCCTTACTCATGGCAGCGCAGCCCGAGGCTCCCGTTTCGGATACCATCTGTCCCGGGGTCGCGAACCAGCCCGACTCCGCGCCGGTGCCGTCGGCACGGCCGTGGTGGACGTCACGCCCTCGTACCCCATCCGGCTCAGAGGCATGATCCCTTCACCCGTCGAGGAAATTTGAGGTCCGCTGCAATGATGGCACACGAACTCGAAGTCGCAGAAGAGGCGGCTCGCGCCGGCGGGGCGGTCGCCGCGCGGTTTTTCCGCACCGGGGCGACGGTCTTCACCAAGGAGTCGGCGGCCGGCAAGGCCTCGAGCTACAACCTCGTCTCCGAGGCCGATCTCGAGGCCGAGCGGGCGATCGTCGCGGTGATTCGCAAGGCATTTCCAGATCATGCGGTTCTGGGCGAGGAGCTGCACGGCGGCGATAGCGCCTCCAGCGCGCTCCTCGCCAGCGAACACCTCTGGATCGTCGATCCAATCGACGGCACAAGCAACTTCGTGCACGGCATCCCGCACTTCGGGGTCTCTGTCGCCTACTACCATAAAGGGCAGCCAGCCTGCGGCGTGATGGCAAATCCGGTCCGCGACGACTGGTTCTTGGCAGCTCGCCAGCAAGGCGCCTTCCACAACGGCCAGCGCGTCCGTGTCGCCGAGAACCAGCGCCTCGACGAGATCCTGATCGGCTTCGGCTACTATTACGACCGCGGCGCGATGATGGAGGCGACCCTGGCCGCGGTAAGCGACCTGCTGCACCGTAACATCCACGGCGTCCGGCGCATGGGGGCGGCAACACTCGATCTGGCCTATGTGGGGCTCGGCGCCTTCGGCGCCTTCTTCGAGTACGAGCTCGCCCCTTGGGACTTCGCGGCCGGCCGGCTCTTCGTCGAGGAGGCGGGCGGCAAGGTCACCACCGGACGCGGCGAACCGCTGCCCATCGCCAGAACAAGTGTTGTCGCCAGCAACGGACTCTTGCACGGGGCCGTGCTGGAGATCGTTGCCGGCCATCATCCGCCAACCCCTATCTGAGAATGTAAGGTTCTACCCGCACTCAAGTGCGGTAGCTTTCCGGCTCATCTCGCCCAGGTCCGAATCCGGGGTCGTCGATGTCCAGTTCTGGATCGCCTTACTTGCGTGGTCTGCTCCCCGAAAACTGGTCCAGCCGAAATGGGAGTTTCTCGGTAGACTGAGTCACGGAGAGACTCATGAGAAGGCGAAGGACCGCCGACGAAGTGGCGCGATTGCCACGTGAAGCCGACCGCGAGCTGGCTAAGGGATTGAACGTCTCTGACACCTGTAGAAAGGTTGGCATCGCGCAAACAACCTATTATCGGTGGCGACAGCAGCACGACCCCAACCAAGTCGACGCCGATCGCCGATGCCGCGAACTCGAATGCGAGGTTGATCGGCTCAAGAGGCTGGTCGCCGAGGTGCTCCTGGATAAGCAGATGCTCCAGGACATCGCAAAAAAAGTGGAGAGCCCCGACCAGCAGCGGGCTCCCGCCAATTATCTCAGCGAGCAATATGGGGTCTCGCAGCGGCGGATCTGCCGTGTTCTGGGGCGGTCTCGCTCGGTCCTGCGATACCGCCTGAGCCGCCGGGCTGAAGAGTCAGCCTTGAGCCGAGAGATGAAACGACTGGCGCGGCGGGATCCGCGTTACGGGTATCGGCGGATCCATGCCCTGCTGGTCCGCGGGGGCTGGCCGGTCAACCTCAAACGAGTCCGGCGGCTCTGGAACAGACTCGGGCTGCGACGACCCTTGAGACTGAGAAAACCCAGGAAATTGGGGCCGAAGCCGGGGACCAGCGCCAACAGTTGCGTCCAGCAACCGGCCCGATTCAAGAACGATGTCTGGACCTGTGATCATTGCGGCGTCCAGGAGCCGATTCGCTCGTCGAGTGCCCGGAGTGCGTCGTAGGCTCCCATGGGCAAGGAGATCTGATCCTCCGGGACTTCTGGCTCGCGGGGATTGATCCGGATCAGGATCGCGTCGTAGCGGCGAGCGATGTCCTCGCAGGCGAGCCGCACGGTGGGAATCGCGGTGCCGGCGCCGCACTCGACCACCACGAGCGGAGCCCCCGCAAGCGAGGCCAGCCAGGACCTTAACTGTTGCTGCTGGGTCTCCGCATGGGATGAGTTCCAGCCCCAGTCGCCGAACATGAGGATATTGGGCCTTGCCATGGCGCCGCAGCGCGGGCATTTCGGCAAGGGCGGGATCGCACGCATCGTCTGGTGATCGATGTTCAGCGAGTAGGGGTCGGCGGAGAAGGTATTAACACCGCACTCCGAGAGGCACTGCATCGCGCCGATCGACCCGTGGACCTCGTAAACCTGGTCCGGGGAAAACCCGGCTTTCTGAAAGTGGCCATCCACATTCGAGGTGTAGACGAACCCACGTCCGCTCATGCGGCCCATCCAGCGACGAAGAATGGCGAATCCCTCGTGCGGCTCGGTTTCGCGGTAGAGCATCAGGCGGTGCCCATAGAAGCCCCAGGCCAGTTCGGGGTCGCTGGCAAACCAACGTGGGTTCGCCAGCGACACGAAATCAAGCCCGAGCCTGGCATAGGGGGGATAGGCCTTCCAGAAACCGCTGTCCCCCCGGAAGTCGGGTAGGCCGCTATCAACGCCCATGCCCGCCCCGGCGCCAATGAAGATCGCTTGCGCCGAGCGAATCGCCCCGGCGGCCCGCTCGAGTGCGTCCTCGCTTGGTTCGTTGTGTCTCATCGGCTGCCCGAAGGATCTTCGGTTCTCGCGGCCGGTGGTCAGTCGCCAGCAGAGACGCGGTGATGCGAGACTTGCAACAGACCGCGGATCTTGCTCTGAACCGCGATCTTCTCACCGGCGACTGATCACCTGCCAGTGAGCACGAGGGGCTTACTTCTGTCCCCACAGCACCGTGCGCACGCGGATGCTATTGGCCAATTCCGTCTCGAAGAATCCCTCCTGGAACCAGCGCGTCCAGCCTCGAGTCCGGCGCGTCTCCCGACGGACACCGTAGATCTTGCGACGCTTCTTTGCACTCATAGTCGCCTCCGTGGGGAAAGTGAAGCAAGAAATATGGAAGTGCGGATGCTGCAGTTTTCGACAGATCCTTTGCTTGATTGGAGCAAGACCGATACCGCAGACACGAATCCGCGAAAAAGGATGCAGAATCCCGACGCCGACCAATGGCGTCAATCCCTGAAGCTGCCGTAAAATATTGGAGGACTTGGAGATCGTATCACTACCTTGGAACGCCAAGCCAATGGCGGTGAGCCGGGATCGGCGAAGGAATTGGAACTCAATACGAGCTTGTTTTGTGAGCATTACAGCGTCTTCCATGAGCACCGCAAGTGAATGGCGTGTTCAGGACGCGAGCGGGTTTGTTCAAGACGCATGAGCAGGAACTCCACCATGGGAAATTCAGCTCCGCGACAGAGGGTACCAGTTGGATGGACAGTAGTTGAGGGTCCCGGAAAAGCGGTAAGCTTCCGGATCGAGTAGAATCGGAGGGACACCAAGCTGCCCGAGGGTCGGGTCGTTGGGAATCTTCGAGTTCAACTCGCCCCGAGGTCGGTAGTTCTCGATCGACCACAAAATCATCAACCTCGCGTGAGATCCGCCGAGGAAGGCGAATCATGGAAAACGATGCTGGCATCGCCCGCCGCCAGGTCGAGATCGTCAATACCTACGGACTTCACCTGCGGCCGTCGAGCAAGTTCGTGAAGCTGGCAAGCTCGTTTCAGTCGAAGGTCTGGGTTCATTATGGGGGGAGCAAGGCCAACGGCAAGAGCGTCCTGGACATGACGAGCCTGGCTGCGGAGCGTGGCACAATGCTCGACCTCGAAGCGCGCGGGCCCGACGCCGAGCAGGCGATTGCAGCCCTGGCCGAGCTGGTGGCGGCCGGATTTCACATGGACGAAGAGGGAGCCTGAGACGATTCTCGAGCCGTTTCCGGAAGCGAGGCGCAAAGCCATCGTGAGGGGCGAGGATGGGGAGTGACTCTCACGGCTTGGCCCGCGTTTCTTGCCGCGTGAAGACCATCAGCTCATGGCGCCTCTTGCCTCACCCGAACAGTCGCGTCACGGCCTCGGCCTTGACCAGCTCACGCGGCTGGTTGAGGTGGTTCAAGACCATGGTGGCCGGGTCGATGCCGAAGGCGTGGTAAATCGTGGCGATCAACTCGCCAGGATGAACGGGATCCGACAGAGGCGCCGAGCCGGTCTTGTCGGACTGGCCGTGGATGTGGCCCCGCTTGATGCCCGCACCGGCGATCACGGCCGTGTAGCAATAGGGCCAGTGGTCGCGGCCGTCCGCGCTGTTGCCGTTGCCCGAGGTGCTGACCCCTTTCTGCGGGCTGCGGCCGAACTCACCGACGGCAACACCAGGGTATCCTGCATCAGCCCGCGCTGGTCCAGATCGGTAAGCAGGCCAGAGAGACCCTGGTCGAGCATGGGGCCGGATCGGTCGCGCATCCGGTTGGTCAGGTCCACGTGGTGGTCCCACGAGTGGTTGTCGGAGTTGGCAACCTTCGGCCAGATGACCTCGACGACCTTCGTACCGGCCTCGATCAGCCGGCGGGCGAGCAAGCAGCTCTGGCCGAACGTGTTCCGGCCGTACAGGTCGCGGGTCTTGGCCGGCTCGGCCTGGAGGTTGAAGGCATCACGGGCACGTCCCGAAACGACGAGGCTGAGCGCCCGGTCGTAATACTCGTTGAGCTTGAATTCCGAGACGGCCGCGTCTATCGATTTCATGCCGGCGTTGAGGGCGTCGCGCAGCTTGGCCCGACGCTGCAGTCGCATGGCGAAAACCTCGGGCCGGAGTTGGAGGTCGTCGACCTTGATGCGGTCCATCTTGGTCATATCCATGTCGTCACCCTCGGGATAGAGGGTGTATGGGTCGAAGGCCTTGCCCAGAAATCCCGCCGTTCCCCCTTTGCCAACGACGCCGCTCTCCTGCAGCGGGCGGGGAAGCATCACGAACGGCAGCATGGGAACGTTCTGGGGCCGGAGGCGGATGATCTGCGACCCAAAGTTGGGGAAGTCCTTGGGGCTAGGCGGCTCGAGCTGACCGGACGGGCTGACCTTGTCGGTCGTGTAACCCGTCATCATCTGGTAGATGGCGGCCGTATGGTTGAACAGTCCGTTGGGGGTATAGCTCATCGCGCGGATGAAGGTGAATTTGTCGGTCACCTGGGCCAGCTTTGGGAGGTTTTCCGTGACATCGATGCCCGTCACCTTGGTGGCGATCTTCTTGAAGACGCTCTTGACACTGTCCGGGACATTTTCCTTTGGGTCCCAGAGATCGAGGTGGCTGGGACCTCCCTGGAGATAGACCATGATGATGCTCTTGGCCTTGCCCCAGCCCGGGGCCCCGCCCGTTTTGCCGGCGGGGACATCCGCGGCCCGTGCCGAGACCGCCTGCAACTCGAGCATCGAGCCAAGACTCAGGCCCAGCAGGCCCGCCCCCCCGACGCGGAGAATGTCGCGCCGCGTCATCCCAAGTTGCGGATCACACAGGTCCTTCCCTGCTTGTCCGGGGACGATGATCATCGTGTCGTTCCTGGTCACGGGTTTGGTCGGTCTTGAAAAAAGAAGGTACCAGGCCCGCCTTGACTCGCGATTTATTAATGATTGAACAAGAACGCTGGGCTATTAATCAAGGCCCAGGCGATGTCCTGGACCGCCGTCAGCCGGCGGGTGGCCGCCTGCTGGATGCTCAGCTCCAGGTCGTGTCGCAACTGGAGCAGTATCGGATCGATGGGCACCGGGCGCTGGGCTTGCTCGAGCAGGCTGCGCAGCGTCACGAGTTGGGGATCAACCGGCAGCGGGGCCTTGCTGGCGTTCACCGCGTCAATCTTCTGGCGGAGCTCCTTGTCCATGCTGCGGAAGTAGGACAGCAGCAGGCTCTTCTGGGCTTCGGACCGGACCTCGGGGGCATTGGCGAGGACGGCCCGGAAGTCCTCCGCAAGGCTCAAGCCCGGCTTGGGCTCTCGGGTGACCGACAGCCGGAACCGGCCGAGCTGATAAACGTTGCCCGCGTACTTGTGGTGCAGTTTGAAGGTGAGCACCGTGCCGCCGGGCTTGCCGACTGCTTCCTTGGCCTCGAAGGTCGCCCAGTGGATGACGCCCGTGACCGGAGAGACCGCCCAACCGCCGGTGGCATTGTGGGAGTTGCCGTCGGCGGCCTTGGCGACCTCAAAGCCATCCTGGCTGAAATCGGCCAGTGGGTTTTGAAGCCCGACCAGCTTGGACTGGTTAGCTGTCGCCTTGGGCGCGGCGGCGAGCTGGAGCTCGGTCAGCACGAAGTTGCCATCGGGTGCACGGCCCGGCCCCTTGCTGGGCAGCCGGCCGTCGGCCAGGACCTCGAGCCGGACGCCCGTGATGTCGGTCAAATCGGTCTCGGCGACGAACGTCAAAACTCCCTTCGTATTGGTGTCGCCAACGGTGATCGAGCCGTCGGCTTCCTTCGTCAAGGAGGCCCCGCCGGTCGCGGTTAGTGACTTCGGCTCGAGAATCGCCCAGTGGTTGATGATTGCCCCGGCCTGCGCTTTCTCCCAGGCCGCCAGCTTGCCCGGAATGGTGGCCTCGTAGGCTTTCAATTCGGCCTCGAGCTTTGCCGTCCGGGCCGCCCTGTCCTTTTCCTTCAGAGAGA
Source organism: Planctomycetaceae bacterium (assembly GCA_019237095.1). Classification (GTDB taxonomy): domain Bacteria; phylum Planctomycetota; class Planctomycetia; order Isosphaerales; family Isosphaeraceae; genus Aquisphaera. Next base: position 8,299 of record JAFAHT010000176.1, on the reverse strand, counting down.
GCCGGGGATCAGATCTTTCTCATAGGCCGCCAGCGCAGCCTGGGCCGCGGTGATCGCGGCCAGGCGGTCGCGTTCGAGCTGGGGCCGCCGAAGTGCGAACTCCACCTCGCGCTTGCCCAGGTTTTCGGCCAGCTTGCGGTGGTCGTCGTCGATCGATTGCAGGTCGTTCCGGCAGGTCGCGATCTCCTCGGGAGTCGCCGGGCGGTTGAGAATTCTCAAGAAGAGATCGTCGATCAGCTTTGCGTCGTCGTTCTCGCGAATAAGCAGCTTGGTAAGCTCGTTGTTCGGGTCGGCGATGGCATCAGCCAGGGTCGGCCCGCTGACCAGCGCCATCACCGGTCCCAGTTGCAGCCCGCTGGTTCGATCGCACTCGCAGGCGCTTTCGCGGGACGGACGCCCGAAAGTCGTCAAGAACCCGCTGGGCAGCTCGATTCCGGAATCAGGCAAGGCCGCGGCGCGGGTTCCCTCGGGCAGGCCCGGGAACTTCGACGTGGTGCCGGTCACCCGGTAGACCGCGTCGAGAAGCACCTCGGCCGGCAGCCGCCGGGCGATTGCGTGCGAATAGTTCGTCCTGTCATCGGCGTTCCAGGCGCCGGTCTCGATCGAGAGCTGATACGTTCGGGACGTGCAGATGAGCCGCACAATGTGGCGGACGTTGAAGTCGCTCTTGATGAACTCCGCACTCAGGTAGTCGAGCAATTCGGGATTGGAAGGCGGATTGCCGGCGCGGATATCGTCGAGCGGCTCGATGATCCCGACCCCGAAGAGGTAGCCCCAGAGCCGGTTAACGTAGCTGCGGGCGAAATATGGGTTATCTTTGGAGGTCAACCAGGCGGCCAGCTCGACACGCCGCGGAGCGTTGGCGGGCGGTTTCTTGTAGGCGCAGATGAACGGCAGCTTGGGGGCCGCGACCTGCTTGGTGCGATCGTGGACGACCTCGCCCGAGCCCGTATCGGCGACCATCTCGTACAGGGGCTTGGGGGCCTCGACCTCGGTGCCGCCGACCATCCGTCCGCCGCTTGCCGGGTCCGCCTTCAGGCCGACCTGCGCGAAGAAGGCGGCCGTCTGGTAGTACTGGTCCTGAGTCCAGCGCTCGAACGGGTGATCGTGGCACTTGTTGCAGTTGAACCGCACGCCCAGGAAGAGCTGGGTCGTGTTTTCCATCATGGCCGCCGGCTCGCGAAGCACCTTGAAATACGCGGCCGGCGGGTTGTCTTTGGTCGAGCCGGAGGCCGTGATGATCGACCGCGCGAACGCGTCGTAGGGTGTATTGGCGGCAACCTGGCCGCGGATCCAGTTGCGCAGTGCCGCCGCGCCGTCGACATCGAGAAACTTGCGGTTGACCTGGAGCAGGTCGGCCCATTTGTTCGTCCAGTACTCCACGTAATCCGGCGAGCCGATCAGGCGATCGACGAGGGCTTCGCGCTTGGCCCGCGACTCGCGGCGGTCGGCCAGGAACGCGCGGGTGTCCTCGGTGGTCGGGGGCAGGCCCGTCAGATCGAGCGTCACCCGGCGAATGAAGTCGACCTCGGAGCAGAGGCCCGACGGCAGGATCTTCATCCGCTTCCACTTGGCCGCGACCAGCTCGTCGATCCGGCCATGGGCCGGGGGCTGGGCCCAGACAAATCCGCCACGGTCTCCCATGACGGTCAATGTGGTGGAAGCATAAGCGCCTTCGTACCGCGCCAGGATGGGTGCCTCGCCCCGGTGCAGGGCGGTCATCAGGCCGGACTTCTTGGCCGCGACAACCTCCATGTTGCCGGTCTCAAGGAAAGCCTCTCGAGTCACGTCGCGGACCTCGCCGCTGGCGTCGGTGGCCAGCACGCGGAGCTGCTGCTTGCCACCGATCCGGGGGACAACGGGATTGGCCGGGTAAACCTCGATCCGGGTCACCCGTGGGGTCGTCTGGTCGAACCTGGCGCCGGCGGCGATCCAGGAGCGAAGGATCTCAAAATAAGGCTCCCCCGGCTGCATCAGCGCGCCGCCCACATGGGGCAACGCGCCGGTCGGTTTGGCCAGCATCATGCTGGTCTCGGGCGCCGACAGATTCACGTGCCGCGACGCGTTGTCATCAACGAGGGCCCGGACGTCAAAGAGAGGATCATAGCCTCGGAGCGAGAGTTTGAATCCGTTCTTCCCCTGTGCGGATCCGTGGCATGTTCCCTGGTTGCAGCCCAGGCGAGAGAGAACTGGGCCCACATCATGGACGAAATCGACGTGCACCGGCGTGGCCTGCCCGAGTACGACCACCGCAACGTCAACCGACCTGCCGGCCAGGCTCAGGGAGAGCGTCGCCTTGCCGTCGGCCCTGGGCCGGACCACGCCGGAACGGGAGACGGCGGCGATGCCGGCCGAGAGCCTGGGCTCGACTATCCGAGTTGCGTCGATCGTCTCGCCCGAGGCAAGCCTGCCCGTTACCAGAAGCTGAACATAGGCGAACCTGTTCGACAACCGGATCTCCCGGGGCTGGACATCCAGCGCCACGAGCCCCGCCTCCTTGGGAAGAAGCTCGGTCTCGACGGCTTCTTCGAGCTTCGGCCGCACGGCGGTAACCGGTGCGTCTGCCGCGACCGAAGAGGTCTTGACCAGAACTGGTGCGAACTCCTTGACGATGGCGCCCTTGTCCGGGTCGATCAGCCGGACAATGCCATCGCCGCCGGCCGCTGCCAGGATCTTGCCGTCGGGCCGGAACGCGACAGTGTAAATGCCGCCTTGAGGCACCTTGACGCTTGAAATCTGCTTCACGCCCGCCTTGTGATAGGCGTCCAGAGCAGCGGTCTCCGCGGCCGAGCGAAAGGCCACCACCTTTTCGCTGATGGCCTTGATGTTCTCGGGCAAGGCCGTGTCGAACTCGTAGGAGTAGACTGCCACCTCACCCGAAAAGCCGTCGCGGCTGCTGCCGGCGGCAATTCGCTTGCCGTCGGAGCTGATTACCACGCTGTAGACCCGTCCCGGCAGCGGAGGAAACTCGCGGATCAGGTTGGAGTCGTCGCCGATCACACGCGACGTCCGGCGAAAGACCCGGTACAGCTTGGGCTCGCCATCGGAGCCGCCGATGACAATCTCATCCCGCTTGGGGTGTCGGGCCACGGTCGCGAGCCCCCCCTTGAGCGCTCCGGGGGTGATCGAGGTGATATTGTCGACGAACCGCTGTGTCGCCATCTCGGTCAGCTTCGCCGCCATGTCGCGGCCGACCGAGATCAGATGAGATCCGTCGACGGAGAAGACCGTGTCCTGGGCCCAATCACTATGAGCACCCAGGAAGAGCACCTGCTCACCCGTCCTGGCATCGATCGCCCTGACCGTGTTGTCGGCACAGCCGAAGGCGACCCTGGTCCCATCGGGCGACCAGCTCGCTCCATAAACCGTGTCAAATGTGACCGCGACTGAAAGGCTGAGCTTCCGCCTGGCCACGTCCCAGATCTGGACCTCGCCCATCCGTGAGGGGCGGCCGCCGGTAACGGCCAGCTTCTTGCCTTCGGGTGAGAAGGCGAGCGACTCGATCCGCTCGGAGAGTCCTACCAGGCGGCCAACCGGCTCGGTGCCGTCGGCCTTCCAAAGCAAGACTTCGTGGAACCCTGCGACGGCCAGCAGCGATCCGTCGGGAGCGAATGCCAGGGCGGGAATCACCGGCAACCGGGTGTACTCGGGCGGGTGCTCCGCATCATACCGCCCTCCCAGGTTCTGGGGCGTGTCGTCCTTCGCGCCTTGCGCGATCCACTGCGCAATGATCGCGATCTCCGATTCGGCCAGCGGCGGCTTGTTCTGGGGCATCTCGGCCCTGCTGGCATGGGGGGTGATCAGCTCGACAAGACGGCTCTCGGCCGGCTTGCTCGGCACGATGGCCGGCTCGCCCGGCTCACCCCCCTTGAGCATTCGGTCGAAGCTCGTCATCACGTAGGCCCCACCCGCCTTGGCCGGCTGATGACAACCCTGGCAATGGGACTGCAAGATCGGCCGGACCTGCTTGTCATAGCTGACCTTCGCCGCCGTGGACGCCGCCGCCGTGGCTTCTGTCCTGTCCTTCTCTTTCTTGTTCTCGTTCTGATCGATCGCCAGCGCGGACACGGGCAGTGTCACCAATACCAGGAGAAATGCGGCCCATCGGGGAAGTCCGAGTTTCCTCAGCAAAACCATTACGGTGTGCTCCTCTGCAATGGTCGCTATCGCGCCTCGGTGGCAGGTGGTCTTCGATCCGGGGATTCCGGCCGATGCCGGACCAGATGAGAATCACGAGGGCGGCAATAGCGGCGTGGAGGGCGAGAATCTCATCCCAGATCAGATCAGGGTCGGGTGGGGCTGAATGCGTTCAACGAAGTTAAGTCGGAGCCGCCCAGGCCGGAGTCGCTTGGGCCGTTCGCACAACCGTCATGGCGTCTCCGGAGATTCGCTATCCTAGCATCATACCCGCGATCGGAATTATCAAACAAGAGGAAGTGGACGAAGCAACAGTAACGTCTGGCGATGACCTTGCCTTCGTGTACGGCGACGTATTGACCGAAGTGCGTGACCAGCAGGGAGGGGAGGAGCTGGTGGAAGGCGCGTCGCTCGCGTTATCAAGTTGGACTCTCAGTAATGTCGTGATTGCATTGACCCCCGCTCAAGACAGAGAAGATCAGCCCGAATTTCTATCAATCTCTCCGATTTCTTGTTATACTTTGGTCGGTTGGTCTGGCGACCGAGGAGCGCGGTCGGCTCGTCCCGAACCGGTCACAGCTTCCCTCTCTCGCCCAACCTGGCCAATGGGCTTCAATGGAAGCCCCTTTCTTCTCGACCTTGAAAGCGTTCCGAGGGTCGTCAGCATTTCGTTCCGGAGTTCGATCGTGGGTAAGAAGCTGTATGTGGGCAACCTGACTTACAACGTCAACGAGGCCGACCTGGAGGCGTTATTCGCGCCGTTCGGGACAGTGCAGAGCGCACAAATCATTGTGGACCGGGACACGAACCGCTCCAAGGGGTTCGGGTTCGTGGAGATGGACACCGAAGCTCAGGCTCAGGCAGCGATCCAGGCGCTCAACGACCACGAGCATGAGGGGCGCCGGTTGACGGTCAACGAAGCCAAGCCACGCGAGGATCGGGGCGGCGGCCGTAGCGGTGGCGGCGGCTACGGCGGCGGACGTGGTGGTGGAGGCGGTGGCTACGGCGGTGGCGGCGGCCGGCGCTACTGATCGACAACCGGCTCGGTTGATGCCGAGAATTCCGTCCCTTTCGAGTGCTTTCTTTTTCTGGTCGCCAAGCAGTTCACGGGGCAACTCGTTGGGTCGCCTGGCGGAAGTGCGCTCTCCCGGCAGGCGACCCCGATCGGTTCGCTGTGTGCGCAGATCCCGGCTGCGGACAGGCTTGGGAAGATGATCCGCCACTGCCGGTCGACTCTCATGCGGACAGGATTGCCCCCTCAGGCGAACCTCAGATGTTTGACCGACTCCCCGGAATCGCGCAGTTCGACCAGCGAGTCGATGCCGATCTCCAGGTGCTCACGGACGAATTTCTCGGTCACCGACCTATCGCTACGCGACGTCTTGACACCCTCCGGGGTCATCGGGTTGTCCGAGACCAGCAGGAGCGCTCCCTTGGGGATGAGATTGACAAAACCCACGATGAAGAGCGTGGCCGTCTCCATGTCGATCCCCAATGCCCGGATCTGTCTCAGGTAATCCTTGAACTTCTCGTCGTGCTCCCAAACGCGCCGGTTCGTCGTGTAGACCGTCCCTGTCCAGTAATCAAACCCGTGCCTCACGATCATGGCAGACACCGCTTTCTGCAACCGGAACGACGGCAGAGCAGGAATCTCGGGGGGCATGTAATCGTTGCTCGTCCCTTCGCCTCGAATCGCGGCGATGGGCAGGATGAAGTCGCCGACCTTGGTCTTCTTCAAACCCCCACACTTGCCCAGGAACAGGACGGCATTCGGTTCCACGGCGGCAAGAAGGTCCATCACGGTCGCCGCCATGGCGCTACCCATGCCGAAATTGAGGATGGAAAGGTTCTCGGCGGTTGCCGACTGCATCGGATGGCTCCTACCGAGAACTTCGACTCCGAACCGCTGGGCGAACATCTCGACGTAGTTGCCAAAGTTGCTGAGCAGAATATATTTCCCAAAGTCGTCGAGCGAACGCCCCGTGTACCGGGGCAGCCATTCTTTCACGATCTCGGCCTTGGTCTTCATGACTGCGATTCCTCAGAACGAAGCCAGTTCAGTCGCTGCTCATGGTATCATTGACTTTGGTATATTCTATTGCTTCCCGGCTGGGCCGGAGAAGATCCAGCAGATCTAGAGTGAAGGGGTAGAGTATTGTATGGGCTTCACGCAAACGAATGCGATTGAAGTAAAACAGATCAAAGGCAAGGGTCGTGGGGTCTGCGCCCGCCGCTTGATTCGCAGCGGCGAGGTGATCGAGCGTGTTCCCGTGCTTGTCCTGCCGGTCGGTGAAATCAGCAAAGGCGATGTGCCACTCCGCTTGACGGGATATTGCTTCGAGTGGGGTCGGGGCACGGTGGCGGTAGCTCTGGGCTATGGCTCGCTCTACAACCACTCGTTCCAGCCGAACGCTCGCTATGACGACGAGCGCGGGCAAACCAAGGTCTTCACCGCAATCCAGGATATCGCACCAGGCGAGGAGATCACGGTCAATTACAATGGAGAGCCGGAGAACGGGTCCCCGGTCGGTTTCAAGGTTATGACGAGCGAGGAATCACAGCAAGAGGCCTCAACCAGGGGGACATAGCGCTTTATTGGCTCGGAGCCCATGGAGCTCGTGAAGAAACCTGTACGTCCCCCTTTTCTTTCGGCGTCCCTGGGGGTTGAATGGGGGCAACGTTGCCCACCGGTGTAGTTCCTGGTTTCTAGTTCTCAGTTCCTGGACGCATTCATCTAGCTACTAGCAACTATTCGAGGCAGCATGCCCGCCACGGCGATCCGGTCGGCGACCTGCCCGGTGATCACCAGCTCGGCCTGGTCATGCTCGCCCACGAACACGGGTCCGGCGCCCGCGGCCGTGTAAACCTCGAGGCGGCGGTCGACCAGGTTCACGAGCCAGTAGACCGCGATCCCGCCACCGAGATACGTCGCGGCCAGCGCCCGATCGTGGGCCAGCGTCGAATCCGAGACCTCGACGACCAGGGCGACATCATCGGGCCCGGGATCGTGCTCGAGATAATCGTTGATCCCGCCGCGCGCCACCGAGACGTCCGGTTCGGGATCGCTGTCTCGCTCTGGTATCCGCACCGGCTTCTCGATGCGGATGTGCCAGCCCGGCGGGATGACCCGATCGATCGCACGCCAGCAAAGCTCGGAGCCCGCCGAGTGTCTCCTACCCTTTGTCATCTTCGGCACCAGCCTCCCTTCGATCAGTTCGAGGCGGGCATCTTCGCCGATGGCCCCATCCTCGATCATCTTCTCGTACTCTTCGACCGTGATCGACCGCGTGATCGTGCTCATGGCTCACCTCGGGTGCTAACTTGTCGCCGTCGGGCGGCTTCCGCTCCGCCGCGGCGGCGCGCTGCGCGGGGAAGCTTGCGGGGGGCCAGTTCCCGCCAGCGCACGATGGTTCCGGGCGTCATCCGGCCGACGCCGAGGGCCCGGCGCCACTCGCTGACCAGATGGCGGCCGACGCCCCAAAAGTAGCAGATCGCCTGGGCGCTCTCGGCGCGGATCGCGGCCTCGAGGCCTCCGCAGACGATCAGGATCCGGGGTCCGCCCCCGCCCTCGCGGTGGCAATAGGGCCAGGGGTAGGGAGCGCCCGTCACGCCGGCGACGGTCTGCCGGCCGCGGATCCGGCAGACCAGGCTCGAGCCGGGCTCGAAGGGCGGGGCATGGTAGGGGCCGCCGAGTAAGGCCGGCGGCTTGCGTTTGCGGGGCATGGTCAGGACACCACTCTCGGTTCTCAGTTCAGAGTTCTCAGTTGTCAGACAACCGGAAACTGACAACTGGCAACTACCTTTGACCATATCATAAGCTCCAATGTTGCCATGGTCAATATGGTTCAATGACGCCGTGGCAAAAATACCACAAGTAGTTCCTGGTTGCTAAATAGCTCCACGCAACGGGGAAAGTAGACGAGGCCTGTACAATTGAGTAGGGCAACTCAATTCACTCATCTGGTACTCGCACCCATGACTCGTGGCGTGACCCTCGACGCCCGGCAGCGCCAGGCGTTGCTCAATCGATATCGCAAGGACCCCGACCCCGAGGTTCGCTTCCGCGCCCACATCCTCCTGCTGTTGGCCGATGGCCACACTTGGTCGTCCGTCGCGACGTTTTTGTTCTGCAGCTCTCGGACCATCGACCGATGGGTCAAGC
>JAFAHT010000171.1 GCA_019237095.1 Planctomycetaceae bacterium | reverse complement strand
GCCAAGAACGTCGACGGCCGGAAACGTCATATCGTGGTCGACAGCCTGGGCTTGCTGCTGGCCGTGCTGGTGACGGCCGCCTCCGTCGACGACGCGGCGGCGGCCCCCGCGTGGTTCGCCCGGCTCGACGGCCAGCCGATGGGCAAGTTCGTGCGGATGTACGCCGGCGCGAAGTATCATAACTTCAACCTCTACGAGTGGGTCGAGGCGAACGCGGCCTGGGATCTGTCGATCGTACGCCGGCCCGAGGGCTCCGAGGGATGGGTCAAGCTGCCGATCCGGTGGACGGTCGAGCGGACCTTCGCCTGGCTGGGCAAGTGCCGCCGCCTGAGCAAGGACCGAGAGAAGAGCGTCCTGTCGTCGGAATCGTTCATCAAACTGGCCATGATCCAGTTGATGTTTCACCGGCTTCGCCCTTGCGATGCGGACGCCGAATTCCACTATCGCGATGCAGCTTGAACCGACCTTATGGGACAGTCACTGATCGCCGCTGTGATCGCCAAGACCCCGTTGGGAGACCCTCCCCTGAGCTTCAACCTGGACTGCCACGCCATCCCTTTTCGCGGCGCCCAGCCCGATCTGGAGAGTCACTGGGTGCCAATGCGGAACCGGGCCCTCCCCTCGGTGATGGCATTTGTGGCGCAAGCAGTCGGCCGGCGGGTGCTCTGTTACGCGACTGCCAACCTCCTTGCGCAATGAGGCCGACCACATGGTTCCCAGGTTCGCCGACTACTGGAAAGAGCAGACGGGGCACTACCCGGCTCGCTTGCTGTTCGACTCGCGTGCGACAATCTATGCCGGCCTCAGCCAACTGACCCAGCGTAAGGTCGGTTTCATCACGATCCGCCGCCGTGGCTCGGGCATGTTGACGCGCGTGGGGCAACTTCCCGCGGACCGCTGGCTGCACTGCCAGATCACCCAGGCCAAGGGAAAGCGCCGCCAGGTCCAGGATGTCGACGAATGGGTCAAACTTGACGGCTACGACGGTGCCGTGCGGCAACTGATCGTGACGGGACTGGGACACGAATCACCGACCTTCTTCTTGACCAACGACCAGCCACAACCGCAGACGGCTCGTGAAGTCATCCAGACCTACGCCAGCAGGAATCACGTCGAGAATCACTCGGGTGAACAGATCATGTTCTTTCACCTCGATTGTTTGTGTAGCGACGTTCGCCTGAACGTGGACTTTGACCTGACCCTGACGGTGCTCGCGGACCTCCTCTACCGCAAGTTGGCCGAACGGCTCAAAGGCTTCGTCCGGGCGGGCCCGCCCAAGTTGTTTCGGAAGCTCGTCGACACGTCGGGTGCCATCGAGATCACCCGGAAAGAGGTCGTCGTCCACCTGAGTAAACGGGCTCACAACCCGCTGTTGAAAGAAGCAGGGCTGACAGCACCGACGCGACCCGTGCCGTGGCTGGAGGGACGTCCCGTACGTCTGGTGTGCCTTTGACGACCTCGGACCGATTCCCATCACTACCGGGCCCAGTGAGACACCCGTGTACACAAATGCGTGCAGACAATCGGGAATCAATTAAGCAAGTTGCGCCTCCGCGAAAATCGGCGTTGATTTCTTTTCCTTCTGCCGATATATACTATGTCTATCGACTTAATATTAAATAAAGGTGGGCACCCACATCTCATCGAAGGCGGTCGCCATGGTCACGAAGGAATCCCATGCGAGCAGCATCCGATCGCTCGTTCAGCAGTTGCGGCACGTCAAGGAGATAAGGTCCGCGCGGCAGAAGCGCCGCCGGGCCTCACTGTCCCGGGCAATCGAGCATGTCGAGTCGCCTTGTCTGATCTCGAGCGAAGCAATTATCGGTTGAAGCCATACGATCGACGGCTTCGTCTTCATCGGCTTGGCCGGGGCGATCGATCGCTCCGGCGATTACTTCGCTCCCATCCGGGAGAGGATTGCGAGTATGGCTTTGCGCAAGTCGGACATGGTGCCGAAGCGGTCGGCCGGATCTTTCTTCAGGCAGCGCTGGACAAGCTGATCGACGCTGCTGGCCACGCGCGCATGAGAACGAGGTATGGACGGGACGATCGAGGGGGGCTCATAGTGGGAATGCTGGCGGTCGAGCATGTCGAGCGACTTGCCCCGAAACGGCAGCTTGCCCGTGATCATCTCGAAGAGAACTACGCCAAAGGCGTAGATGTCGGCACGACAATCCACCGATCCGGGATCGCGGAACTGCTCGGGGGACATGTAGGCGCCGGTGCCAAGCTTGGCGCCTGACCGGGTCAGGCGGGGATCGGCCTTCTCGCCCAGCGGGACGTAATCCGAGGTCTCTTTTTCCTTCTCCATCGTGGTTGGAGTGGGCATGGCCACGCCGATCGGGCCGTTCGTGGCGGGAACCGGCGGGCCCAAAGTCTTGGGCGTGGACCTGGCACTGGCAGCGTTGGCCTGCGCTCCCGCATTCTCTTGCGCCGATGGGCGGACGGTCCGAGTCGCTTCGGGGTTGGCGAAGCCAATTGGCCGGGCCTCCTGGTCCCGGGGATCGGTAAAGATGATCCGTTGTGGCGATTTCGGAGCATCGGCCAGCGGGATTGTGCCGTCGGCAAGCTCGGGACGAAATGCAACCATCTCCTCGCAAATCCGCGCCAGGCCGAAGTCGGTGATCTTCAGGACGCCGTCCTCGGTAATGAGCAGATTGCCGGGCTTGATGTCGCGATGGCAGCTCAGCCCCTGCCGCGTGGCGTGCTCCATTCCCTGGCAGAACTGGACGCCAAACCGCAGCGACTGGACAAGGTTGAGGCGGCGGCTACCGATCCAGCGAACCAGGTCTCCGCCCTGAACCAGCTCCAGAACAACGTACGGCTTGCCCTCGATGATTTCGACCGCGTACGCCTGGACGATATTGGGATGCTGACCGAGTTGCACCCAGAGCCGGCACTCCGTGGCAAACCGCGACCGCCTGATCTTGTGACGCAGTAGTTCGTCCTTCAAGGTCTTGAGCGCGACCACCGTCCGACCGGATTTGCCCAGGTGGTCGCAGACCACGTAGACCAAGCTCATTCCACCTTCGTGCACGTCGAAGATCTCGAATCGGTCACCGATCCAGTCGCCCACACTCCGGACGCCCACCATGAGAGAGTACCCCATCCCCGGATCTCATCAGCGTGCGCGAAACCACCGGGCTTGCCGGCACTATTATATGCGCGATCCAGCCTTTGGTTCGGACATCCGCCAGATCCTCTAAAGAAATTCGTGGCCGGTGCCCCGAGTTTGGAAACAATCCCTTCATTAAACTCGGTTCGGCTCGGCTCATGTCCTGGGAATGGAGGCAGTCACCGCTTGACCTGGCAGCAACCGCTCATGAGTGGAGGGATCAGAGGCATTCGAGGCAGTGGTACGCAGACAGGGAATGGAGTGAAAAAGCTGGCCGGCGATCACGCGGTCCGCAGGCCCCGGTCCATTTGCCAGTCAGTCGCGGTAAGACGGTAGAGCCGATGCGGCAGGCCGGCGAAGACAATGTCGGATTCGTGGCGAAAGCCGAGCTTTTCCATCACGCGCTGGGAAGCGACATTGAATGGCAAGGTCCAGCTCGCGACCTCCGGTAAGGCCAGTTGCTCGAAGCCGATTCGCAAGCTGGCCGCAGCCATCTCAGTGGCCAGGCCGCGATTCCAGTGCTCGAAGATCACGGCGTAGGCCAGCCCTACGACGTCCTGATCGTCAACCGTGTACCACTTCAATCCGCCCCGGCCGAGAAACTGTCCGCCCTCCCTGGCCCGGAAGATCCAGAACCCGAAGCCGTGCTCTGCCCAGTGGGCATCGTTCTGCATAAGCCCGTCCTTGGTCACCTTGTCAGGCAGGATCTGGCCATCCGGAGAGAGCGTTTTCATTACCTGCGGATGCAAGTGCAACCGACGGATCTCCGGGTAGTGAGTCGAGGTGAGCCGCTCGGCTCTCATGCGGCGCGTGGTGAAGCGTTCGATCCCTGCCTGCACCGGGTCAATCCTTGTCAGAATCATGGCCCCCCTTACTCTTTCCACGTCGAAAGGTGGAAAAGTCCACTACTATAGGAGTTACGCAGTTAGTCGACGAATGTACAGAAAGTCAGCCGATTGCGCCAGAGTATAGGCGAGATGGCACTTGCGCAGCAAGGCCGATCTCGTCCATCTGCTGCACAAAAACTGTACAACTGCGTAACTCCGTATGCTTTTCTATTCTACGATCTTTCCCATTGATTTGGTCGATCTGATTACCCGACTCGAGTGTGAAACGGCGCCGTCATGCCGGCGCAAGTTTTCTGCACCGAGGCCGTGCGCCGCACCGTTGCAAAGCCCGCTCAACTCACGGACTCAGGAACCGAGGCTGTTATCACCACGCCTCGTATCCGCTAGTCTTGATGCTATCAGATGGGTTGCCATATCTTCCGTTTGATAGGTCCAATCCCAGAGAAATCGAGCTCCGTTCACCCGGCCGCTGGCTGAACTTGGTGCGCAGCCCCTTGTTTGTCCTTGAGGGCACCAACCGATCGAGCAACCTCGCTGCTCTGCAAACGATGGCCAGCGCCTCGACGAACCGCCTGATCCACTTCGTCGCCGTCAAGGGCTTCGACCACTTCAACATCCTCGCTCCCGCTAACGATATGATCGCCTCCAAGATCCTTCACGACGAAGGACCGACAACCAGTATCACCTTCTCCGAAGAAGAACTGAACGAGCTCAGGCAGCAGGGCCCCGGCAATAGTCGGGTGTTGATCCAGAAACGCCTGCCGAGATGGCGGTGAACCTGAGTTGAGCGCATCAAGAGGAAGCCGGAATCCGCGGGAGGGGACTGTCGTGGAGGGATCACGCGTCCAGGTCGTAGGCATACTTGAGCCACTTTTTCACTTCGGCGTCGACGCCGGAGAGAGATTCGATTGGGATCCGGTGGGTGATCCGGTCCTTCTTTTCGAATCCTCCGGTTTCGACCAGCCTGCCGGCAGCCTTCATGCTACCCAAGGCGAAGCCCAAGTCGATACGGCTCATGGTCGTCGGCTTGATCTCGGCGAAGACATGCTGGCGATAGACTGGAACGATCGTCTTGCACGGGCAGACCTTCACGTCAGGGCCCAGCCGGCGGGCCATCTCGAGGATCTCCTCAAAGATCGGCCTGATCCCGGCTCGCTTGCCTTCGAACATTGCCTCCACATGGTCTTCGGCCGCCTTGAGATAGGCTTCTGGGTCAGCATCCTCCATCCCTCTTTCCCTCGGCACGCTGTGCGATCCACCAAGAGGCATTGGTTCCCAGCCCGTGCTTCGCCTTCAACCAGGCCCGCCGCTCCGGCTCCGGCCCTTCTTCCTGGACCAGATCGATCCATTCATCCAGTGTTCGACCCGTCTTCTGATGCAGGCCCGTGATCCAGGCCTGCATCATGGCCACACTCGGGTGCACGCTGTAAATCGGCGCAACCCGCTTCTGGGTCGCAACCCGCTTGGTTTGCCCCACGAAAACCCTCCTCTGTGACGATCAACGTCAATTCCCGTATGTCATCAGCCGCCTGACACGGCTCATCCCTATTGATAACGCGACCATCCGCCGCCCTGCTGAACTTCAGACGCCGATCCATGGACTCGCAATGCGCTGCCACGCCCTTTGGTGCTGGTGAGAACCCGCGGATCGCCATCGTCGGCACCGGAGGAATGGGGCGTAGCCACGCCGAAGACGGCCACGTCAAGAACGAGCAGGTGGTGACTCTCCGCGACATCGACGATCACAACCTGGAACCGGCTGCCCTGGTTCATGTTCGAAACACGCCACGCCACGGCGCTGACGGGCATGGTCCTGCTGGGCAACCTCGCTCAACGCACAGGTAGGCCGATCGAATGGGACGCCGAGCAAGCGCGCGACGAACGCGATGGAGGTCGTGGCGCTGATCTGGCCTCTCTATCGCCCAAGCTGGCAATTCTCAGGAGCGGGTGCCTAAGTTCTTGGTATCCAGGGTCATCCATCGACCGAGACCATCGACGGGATCAGTGGATCGCGCCGACTCCAGTCATTCCGAGGTCGTGATCCGGGGACGCCCCCGGCCCCTGCGAGGCATGTCGATGTCTAGCGACGGCACGTAGCTTCTGCTGGGCTCGGCCTGTGCAACAGGCGGAGGGATGATCGGCAGCAAACGGAACGATTCTTCGACGATCCGAGCAATTCCGTCTGCCAAGGGCGAACCCAGAAGCATCCGGAACTTTTCGATCAATTCGTCCGCGCGATCAGACGAGAGCGATCGCTCGAGACTACCACTGATCGTGGCGTGGGAGTAGGATCCTCCCTCGGCAAGCCCCTCCGAGGACGGGATCTGCTCCGACAGGACAGGCGTGGAATCGAGCAGGATTTCCAGCGGCACTCCAAGTGCCCGGGAGATCCGCCGCAATGTTCCAGCCTGGGGTTTGCTGGTGTTGCCCCGCTCGATCTGGTAGAGCGCGGTCCGCGAGATCTTGGCACGATTGGCCAGCTCGTCGGGGCCCCAACCCTTCGAGTAACGCAGATCACGGATTCGTTTCGCCAAGTTCATGGATCGCCCCGTTTCGTTATTGATTGAACCGGATGTCTCAAGGAATTATACGTAATTCTCGCTCGCCGCCCGCCGATTGACAAAATTTTTTTCCGTGAGTTGAGATCATAATTCGTCTTCAAAAGAAATTCAATTCCGGACCCGGTCTTCATTGTCAAAAAAAAGCGTAGAAATAGAGCGCGGTTGGCGTCTCTTCCGAGCTTCTCTTGTAAACCCATGCCTTATGTGTACGCTCAATCGACGCTCGCACTGAAGAATGGCGGCAACGATTCATCCGCCAGAATTCGAGGTTTGGCTCGACGTTGAAGGCCGGACAGAGAACCAAGCCGTTCGTATGACCTCCGTGAATCAGTCGGTCTTGCAGCAAATGTGAGAAGACTTGCAAGGGCCCGCTAAAAGAGACCACCATCAAGCATATTAAGCGGTCTCATGGCCAAATAGTGTAAAATGCAAAGGAATTAGGAGTTCGATCGGCAGCTTATCTCGTCTCTGCACCGGATGATTTCTCACTAATATTATCGGTAAAAAAACAAGTTTGTCAAGTTCGCACATCCTCCCAAGCGATCACAAGGGGATGAGATCTTTGACGATTCGTCGTTCGGCTCACGACGACGCCTCTCTAGCTCTGCGTCTCTGTCTCTCATGATTCAAATTGCATGCTCGCATGCAATGTTTCCAAAATAAAACAGCGGCGCGCAATCGATTAACCTGAAGCCGCAACCAGGCAATCGATTGTGCAATTTAGATCTTCTTGTGTTCAGTTATGCCGTCAATTCTGAACGCTGCGATCCCCATTCTCAAATAATGGGATCCAAGCCCTTGTGATTCACCGGGGATTGGGTATAAGGTCGTTCTGGTGCAATCAAGAATATCGTCTATCATCCAAGCACAATAGGAATGGTGCCCGGCGACCTAGAAACCTACGGATGGTAGGCATGAGGGCGTTCTCTGTTGTTCGGCCGCCGACCGATTGCCCCGGTCCTCACCAGAATCTAGGGCACGGATCGGTTCGCCGAGATCGTGGAATTGACCTCCGATCGTCTTCGCTTAAAAGTCATTGGCACGGACTTGGTCACGGTCTCTAATCCAGCCAAGATAAGCGGGAGCCAGTACGCAATGAATATTTCTGCTCAAGATCTCGAGCTGTTCTGGGTGTTCAACGCTCCTCGAAAGTCGATTCCTGCCAGCCGTCCCCTGGTTCCACTCTATCGCGTGGGTGAGCCGCTGCAGCGCGGGCGGCGGCACTGGCCGACGGGAACGCAGTACACCCACGGCTGCAACGGCCATGAGCTGACATTATTTCTTCCCGAGATCGATGACCGGCACGTTCAGGACGTAAAAAATGGCGAGGGGGAATTCGCAGTCATCGCCAGGCTCCCTCTGATCGTGCTGGCCTATCGGTTCGGTCAATCGGTTCCCTGGAGCGACGTCCCCTACTGCTGGCATATGCAGCCGGCGCATTACCGGGTGATTCCCCCTCTGGAACTGTCTCCCGAGACAAGAGCCCTGCTCTGGGTCACGTTGGTCGGTGCCCATGACGGAATCATTCACGCCCAACGAGGAATGACCTTGGCTCCCGAGTTTACCCGGTTTCTCAACGGCGCCATCCGCGCCCAAGCCTGCATGCCCTTCAGTCCCGACCGTTGCACGACGGTCATCAGCAACCTCCTGATCGCCCATCCCTGCACGCTTGACCGCCTTCCTCTTGCCCAAGCTCGCACGATTGGCAATCAGTAAGCGATACAGCATCATCATACGATCATGCATCCATGATATCGTTGGTTAATTCTGGGTCAAACGCAATTTGTAACCCAGAAGACCACACCAGAGCCGCTCGTAGGCGGCAACGGTCCGATCGAGGGAAAACTCGTTTTCGACGCGAGCCCTTCCCTCGTGGCCGAAGGTCCAGCAGAGATCGGGAGCGCGGGCGGCTGCCAGCAGGGCGGTGCTGAGCACCTCCGGGTCATTGGGAGGGACCAGCCAGCCGGTTTGACCGGGAATCACGAGTTCCTCGGTGCCCTCCACGGCCGTGGCCACCACTGGACGACTGGCGGCCATCGCTTCGAGGACCACGTTGGGCATGCCCTCCCAGAGCGAGGCCAGGACTAGGACGTCGGCTGCCTTCAAGAGACCCGGAACGTCATCGCGTGGCCCCAGCCAGTGAATCCGGCCGCCGAGCAAGGGTTGTGCGTCGACCTGCTCCAGCAGCCAGGCGCGGCAAGGGCCGTCGCCGGCAAGGGCCAGATGCCACGAGGGACACTGGGCGATGACCCGCTCTGCGGCGGCCAGGAGATCGGCAAGACCTTTCTGAACGTCGAGGCGGCCGACAGCCAGGGCCAGATGGGCCTGCTCGGGGATTCCCAGGTCGCCACGCGGCACGGCGGAGGCCCGATCAAATGGTCCGGGATCGATTCCATTGGGAATTACCGTCAATCGCCGGGAATCCAGACCCCCGACCCCGCGGCTGAAGCGGAGCACGCCGTGCGAGACGCAGACAGAGCCAGTGGACAGGAACGCCGTCAGGCGATCGAGCGCCCGATGCCATCGCTGCCGGCGTTCGGCCACGCGGAGACCCCCGACGACCCACGGCTGCCCGGCCCAGGGCGCTGCCAATCGGGTCGCGAGGTTAGCATGGAACAAGAAGCTCTGCACCAGCTCGGGGCGACATCTGCGCAGCGACCGGGCCAGCCGTGCCACGACCTGCACGGGCCGGCGCCGACTGCCTGCCAGGCACTCGCAGGGAAGGCCAGCCTGGCGAACAACTTCAGCCAGGCGCCCTTCTTCTCCCAGGGCGACGACCGTCGGCGACCAACGGCTTCGGTCCAGCCGCGTGGCCAGGTTCACCAGCGCCCGCTCGGCACCGCCAACATCGAGGTCGGTAACGACCAGGGCAATCCGGACCGGGACTTCCGGAGCGGGACGTGAACCGGCAGTGGCAAGGCGGCCAGTCAAGGTCTGCACGACGACGATGGTTTCCTCGATGGCTCGCTGTTTCGCGGCAGCCCAGCGAGCATGGACAGGACGGTACAATAGTAATCTGACGGTTTCCGGCGATGCCGTCCTGCCCTTTCGATTCTAGAGTCCGCTTGCGGTCCGGTCGCCCCCTGTTCCGGTCCTCGAAGCGGAAGGAGCCACCCGCGTGCTCGCCGCCGAGTTTGACTTCGATCTTCCCGACGAACTGATCGCGCAGCAGCCGGCGGAGCCGCGCGAGCAATCGCGACTGATGGTCCTCGACCGCGCCAGCGGCCGGACCGCACACCGCAGGTTCACCGAGCTGCCAGCCCTTCTCGATGGTCGGGACGTCCTGGCGCGGAACAACACGCGGGTCATTCCGGCGCGGTTGATCGGCCGCCGCGAAGCGACCGGTGGAACGTGGGAAGGACTGTTTCTGCGAGATCTCGGCGATGAAACCTGGGAGATCCTGGCCACCACGCGGGGCAAGCCCGTACCCGGAGAGCGGGTCGTCGTCGGCCGGGGACTGCGCCTGGTCCTGGAGTCCCGGGGAGAGGCGGGCCGCTGGATCGTCCGACCGCTGCCCGAAGAGGGCTGCGATTGCACCGCTGGAGCGCTCGGTCTTCTGGAACGTCATGGCCGGACGCCCTTACCTCCTTATATTCGCAAGGGGAGAGACGCGGCGGGCGACCGGACGTGGTATCAAACCATCTTCGCCCTGCGTCCGGGCTCGGTCGCTGCGCCCACGGCGGGTCTGCATTTCAGCGAGGCGATCTTCCAGGAGCTGGCCGCGCGGGGAATCGGCTGGGTTGATCTCACCCTGCACGTCGGCATCGACACCTTCCGGCCAATCGAGGCCGAGGAGATCGGCAACCACGTGATGCACTCCGAGTGGGCCGAGCTCTCCGCCGGGGCGGTCGAGGCGCTCAGTGCTCGCCGCGCCCGCGGCGGTCGGATCGTGGCTGTCGGCACCACCGCGGCACGTACCCTCGAGACAGCCGCCGCGGAGGGTAAGGGAACGCTCACCGCGTTCACGGGCAATACCAGCCTGTTCATCCGGCCGGGACACGTCTTCCGCGGACTGGACGCGCTCGTCACCAATTTTCACCTGCCGCGCAGCAGCTTGCTGGTTCTGGTCAGCGCCCTGGTCGGAGTCGAGCTGATCCGTGAGGCTTATCTCGAGGCAATTCGCCGCCGTTACCGCTTCTTCAGCTATGGCGACGCAATGCTGATTCTGTGAGGAAGAAGCCGGATCACGTTGCTTGCGTGCATCATTCCTACTCGCGCTCGCGACCAAAGCATATCCTGGAATGACTCGACGAACGGACCACCTCATGCGGGACGCGTGAGGATCACGGGCGACGGCCCTGAACAGGCTGCGATTGGGTCCCATGCGCCGGGTCCCGTGGACCGCTGCTCGATTCATGACCTGTATCTTTCCGGAAAATCACGACCGAAGTGTTGGAGCTTCGTCGCAGCCGGGCCGGAGGGGCCCGACCGATCGACGGCGGGTCCCCACCGGGCCGATGGATGCGTTCCGGTTCTCGGGCCGGCGCCAGCGGGTGCGGCGCGGCGCGGAACGGGAGGGCCCGTTCTTCACCGACCGCTTCGACGCGCTCATCCTGGGGATCATCGTGGCCGTGCTGGTGCTCTGCATCGTGGACGGTGTTTTGACCATCGAGCTCCTGGACGTCAATAGCGAGGAAGCCAACCCGGTTATGAGGTTCCTGCTCGACCGGGGACACCTTCCATTTCTGGTGGGCAAGTACGCTCTCACGGCCGTGGGGCTTCCGTTCCTGGCCGTGTACAAGAACTGGCCGTTCTTCGGCACCCGGTTTCGCGCCGGGTTCCTGCTGCCGGTCTTTCTCGGCCTCTACCTCGGGCTGGTCACCTATCAGGTGCACCTGCTCGGCCTCTAACTAATCCCGGCGCAGAGGGGCTGGACGAGCGTCGTGTGGCAGCAATAACCGCATGCCCGGCGAGAGCCGGCCGTCAGTCAGCAGGTCTCGGTTCAGTTCAGCGATCTCCTGGAAGCGGCGCGGGTCGCCCAGTCGGTCGCGAGCGATGCCGCGCAGAGTCTCGTGCGGCTGGACCACGTGGATGGCGAAGCCTCCCTCCGGCGAACTCGCATCGGTCGCTGGACGTTCCTGATCCGAAGCGGGAACTTTGTGGGTAGCGGCCCGGCCGCCGCGCACCCCCTCCGCGGGCCGGTCCTGGCTTGCTGGCTGGACCTGAGGGTCGAAGGTCGCCGCCTGGCTGGACCCGGGTCCAGCCGATTTGCCTTCGAGCTGCTCGATGGGCGGAATGACGATCCTGGTGCCTGCGACCAAGGCCCCGGGCCAGGCAACTGTTTTGCGATTGACCCACCACAGGGCCCGGGCAAGCCGAGGCGAGCCATAGTAATCTCTTGCGATCGATGAGAAGTCCTCACCGGAACGGACAACGTGCCGTCGTGAAGCCGGTCGAGCTTCTTCCGGAACCGCCGGCCTGACGGATTGGGAAACGCGGCCGGCCTCCCGAGAAGCCTGAGAAACCATCGGGTCAACCTCAGCAACCGGGGCTGGCTGGGGCCGGGATACGTGTTGCGGGTCGGCAAGCGACTTCGAAGAAGCGAGCAGATCGGCTGCTAGCGACTTCGGTTGCGATTCTAGCGTCCCGGACAGTCCGATCCGTCGTGACGCCTCGATCGTCTCGGCCGGCGGCAAGGCACTGCGGGAAGACAATGGCGGGAGAGGCGGCAGTGTTGCAGGTGCCAGGCCCGGGGAAGATTCCGGTGCCGCCGCGGCCGGCCTCGAGGCAGGAGTCGCTTCCGGTGGGTTCGGGGCAAGAGCCGCCGTAGTCGCGGGTGGAGCTTGCCTCACGTCCTCCCTGGACCCTTTACTCCCTTGCGTGGCCAGCGCGTCGGGGTTCCCGCCCACCTGACCCGGCGACCAGATGTGCGGGGTCAGGAGCACGACCAGTTCCCGCCGTTGATCTATTTTCTCCCTGGCCCCGAAAAGGTAACCCAGGAGCGGCAGTCGGGATATACCGGGCAGACCCGTTTGCGTAAATTCGTCTTGGTCTTCCATCAGGCCGCCGATGACCAGGGTCGCTCCGTTGGGAACCATCACATTGGTCGTTAACTCGGCCAACGTCTGGCTGGGCAAACCGGTTGTCGGATCGACAACTCCCTCACTCCGCTCGGGGTGGATCTCCATCCGGATAATGTCATCGCTCGAGACAAACGGACGTAACCGGAGCAACGTACCGGTATTCAGAAATTGAACCTGTTGCGTGGTCCCGATGATGTTTTGCGTCACCGACGAGCGGAAGCCCAACCGAGAGCCAAGCTGGATTTCGGCGCGCTGTTTATTCAGAACCAAGATCCGCGGGCTGGCCAGGATCTTGGTGCTTCCCACCGTTTCCAGCGCCCGTACGAACCCGGTAATGTTGTTGGAGACAAAGCCGTACTTGATGCCGTTGGTTCCCGAGGCGAAGCCGGTGGGATCGGGGGTTGAACTGCTTGCGATCTTGCCGGCGGCGGTCAACACCGAGGCGGGCGTGAAGCCCACGTTGCTGTTGATGACTGAACCAGCACCAATTGTTCCAAGCTGTTGTCCCAGGTTGTCGACTAGCGCAAAGTTGACGCCGAGTTGCTTGTCAAGGTCGAGCTCGACGCTGATGATGACCGCCTCGATCAGCACCTGCACGGGCTGGACGTCAAGCCGCCGGATGAGCTGGTCGATGATCTTGAGATTGGACTCATAGTCCTGGATGACCACCAGGTCGTTGCTGGCCATTGAGGCGCCTCCCGTGATAGGCTGTGTGCCGCGCTGGATTGTTCCCGCTCCTCCGGGCGCAACCCCTCCGCCTGCGCCACCGCCCGCCACCCCACCACCCGCCGCCCCCAGGCCGCCGGTGGTCAGGGTTGACGACTCGCTGATGCCGAACTGGTAGTTGGCCGATGTGGCGAATCGCTTCCTGCCGACGTCGCTGCTCAAGAACGGGCTGATCATGACCATTAGCTCGTCGGCCCGGATGTAGTTGAGGCGGTAGACCTTGGTTACAATCCGCTCTTTCAAGGCGGTTTCGGCCACGTCCTTGAGCTCTTCCTTCGAGTAAATGAAGTGGATTCCGCCCTCGACCTTCTCCACCAGGTCGGCAAGCTTGAGTATCGAGCCGAGAAGCTCCTGGATCGTGACCTTCTCGAAGTTGGCGGTGATTGTTCCGCTGACCTTGGGAGAGACCAGGATGTTCATTCCGCTCCGGCGGCTGATCAACTCGAGCAACTGGCGGACGTCCAGCTCGTTGGTATGCATTGAGATCAGGCCGGCGCTATCAAACTGGATCTCCGGAGATCGCACATCGCCCGTCGGCCGGGTCGGGGCCGGCTTCTCCGGCGGTCGTGTTGGCTCTTGTGCGGGCGATGTCGATCGCTGGGCTGGCATGGGTGTCGCTGGCGGTGAACCCTGCGCGGCAGCGGGGGCCGTTGAGTTGGGCAAAGGGACCGCCGAGGGAACCTGGCCGGCGCCGCTGGCAGAGTCGCCACCGGTTGCTGGCACAGAGGGAGACCGTACATCCTGACCGCCAGTCGCTGCTTCGGGGTTCGGCAGCGGTGACAGGAGCGTCAAATGACCCGCGGAGACATCGTCCCCGGGCGCGGGCTCGGCGGCACGAAGCGACGCGGCCAGCCCAAAGCTCAGCATCAGTGCCTTGATCCCCGAGATGACCATCCGGTTCAAGGGAAAGGATCCTTGTCGATTTGGGATAGATCCGCATGCCGGCAAGCCAGCGACATTGTTTGCGTGGGACCAGGAAGTCACCCGTTGGCGTCGGGCCGGGATTCTGGCAGGACATGTTTAACCCCGCCTTCTGTCTCTAGGATTCGGCACGGCCCATGACGAACTTAAGGGTCGTTCCGATAAAATAAACAGTAGGGGTCAAAAAAAGCAGGGGAATTATCCCTCGGTGGTTCAGGATCGACCAGATGTGCCCAGGTCGCAACGGCGTGCAGTCCCGCGTATCGATCCAAAGATCGATGACCAGCCGGAGCGCTGTTCTGACCACTCCGGTCAGATTAGTAAGGGTTTATCATGTCCGCAGGTGTGACAGGCCCGTAAGGATAGGGAAGGGAGGGAGTATAGTAAGGCGGGGTATAAAGGTTGTAGGGAAAGCCGCCCCGATAGGGATCGGCGGGAGGCGGAATCACGCCTGAGCCGGTTCCAGTGACGGGCGCGGTGAATTCGGGAGCAGGTGCGGCCGGGCCCTCTCCCGGCCGCAGTACATCTCCTTTGAGCGTCTCGGGAGACTCGATATACATCGAGGGCGGCAAAGCAGTGGGGGGGTGGATTCGCCGGGCCAAGATCGGCTCGAGTGGCATGTGATCACGTGGCAGCGTGCCGAAATTCAGCGCCACCCGCCGGAACACGTCACGAGAGAGCAACTGGTCGCCAACGTGAGCCGGGCCGATCACGATACGCATGTTCGTCATCCTGTTCTGCGGCGTGAAGGTGACGGTCGCCGGCCGGCCGTCGGGAGTGTGCATCTTCATGGCGAGGGCCTCGTCGGGGCAGGGCTTGACGGGACCGAAGTCCTTGAATCCCAGGTCGCGCAGCGCCTCGATCGCCGCCGATTGAACCTGCGGCATCGAGAACTGGAAAACTTGTGAGGAAGTGCCGCAGAAGGCGTAAAAGGCATAGTCGCTCGGGGCGACCCCGGGGAAGTCGCCGATGGAGCGATACCAGCCCAAAGACCCGCAGCCGCTGGCCAGAAGCCCAGAAAGAACGATGACGACAAGGAGAACGTTCCGGCGCATGGTCGCGGCTTGCCTCCACCTTCCCCGCTGACCGGACCCGATTGTGATCGGTGCGCGAGAAAGCTTGTTCTGATGTCGACCACCCGGCTCTGCGACCTTCAATGATTGT
>JAFAHT010000086.1 GCA_019237095.1 Planctomycetaceae bacterium | reverse complement strand
TGCCGGGAGGGCGAAAGCCTCGCTATCGAGCCTGCAGGTTTGCTATCCTCTTGCCTTGCCAGCGGTCTCCCAATACTCCAGCGTTCGTGACGAAGAGCCATCATGGAGAAACCGAAGCAAGGACTCACCGGTCGGGGAAATTCTCCCGGAGATAAGGCCGACGAGGCCAGCCCCGCACAGCGGAGGCCGAGCCTGGGGCAGAAGGGACCAGATCGACCAGAACGATCCCGACAGCGGCTGGGATGATTCGGGGCGCGAGAGCTGGGAGGTGTCCGAGTCGTCGATCATCGGCAAGGCTTTCTGCGTCTACTGGCCGCATCTCAAACCGGCATGGCCGGAGCTCCGGCTTGGCCCCGATCATCGCTTCCCGGTCCGTCCCTAATTCGAGCGGATCCGCTGGATTCGCTAGGGCCGCTCTCGGGCTTCTTTTCGGATCGCCCTTGGACTTCAAGGACGATGCTCCGAGGGGGTCTTGACTCGCCCGAAGATCGTCATAGACTTTCTCTTACGAATACGAGCCGGTTCTCTTCAGGGCGTGCAAGCTGGCGGCATTGACGGTTCTTGGCCACGGATTGAACTTTCGGCGTCGGCGGTGCGTAACATGGTTAAGGCCATCGGGTCTGATTCGACACGCGAGCTCGCCCACTTGACGGACGAGGAACTCATGAGTCGGTACCGGGACCGGGGTCCTGAAGCTGTGTTCACCGAGCTGGTCCATCGCTACGAGCGTGAGCTTTTTCGCTATCTCGCTCGCTACCTTGGCGATCCAACCCTGGCGGATGACGTGTTCCAGAACACGTTTCTCCAGATCCACCTGAAGCGCGGATTGTACGAGGACGGCCGCCCCTTCCGGCCCTGGCTCTATGCCATCGGCACCCATCAGGCGGTCGATGCGTTGCGGAAGGCGGGAAGGCACCCGACCGTGAGCTTGGACCAGCAAGTCACCCCCAACCAGCGCGAGTCTGAGGCGGGATCACTGCTCGACCTCCTGGTCAACGAGGACAACGGGCCGCTCGAGGAATTGCAGGTGCAAGAGCGGCAGCAATGGGTCCGCGACAGCATCGAGCGCCTTCCCGGCTCCCTCCGCCAGACCCTGATTCTTGCGTATCACCAAGATTTGAAGTATCGCGAGATCGCAGAGATCCTCAGGATTCCTGTCGGTACCGTGAAGTCACGATTGCACTCCGCGCTCTCCAAACTCCAGGATATGGCACGGTCCGTCAATCGGGACGGGAAAGAGTGACGCCATGAACGCCGACCAATTGATCGATTTCGTGCTGGGCCAGTTGGACGGCACGGATCGCGAGCAGACCGAGCACGCCATCGAGACCGATCCGGACGTTGTTACCAGAGCCGAGCGGCTAGGCCGGGCGATTCACCTGCTGCTCGACGACGGCGAGGCGATCGAACCCCCTTCCGGCCTGGCACGCCGTACTCTGGCATTGGTGGCTCAATCGCGCTTGAAGCCGCGGTTGATCTTCGACTGCGTTCCAGCCCGGGTCCCCTTCCAGTGGGCCGACTTTGCTGTTGCCGCCAGCATCTTCATCGCTGGCGTGCTGACGTTGCTGCCAGCCATCCAGGGGTCAAGGGAACGCATGCGACAAGCCGGCTGTGTATACAACCTCCAGCAACTGGGCCATAGCCTGGCACAGTATGCGTCGCTGAACCCCTTCTATCCTTACCCAGCGAGCCATCAGACCGAGGCTCACGCGGGGACCTTTGCCGCCGTTCTTCACGATGCCGGTGTACTACACGACCTGACGATCCTGGACTGTCCTTACAACGGCCCCTGCCCGGATCGGGCACAAGACCTTCCCAGTTTCGACCAGCTCGGGCAGATTCGCCGCTCCGATCCCGATCGGTATCGCCACCTGATGTGCTGGGACTACGCCTATAACGCGGGATACCTTCACGCCTCCGGCAGGCCAGGGCCGGTGGAGTCGAGGCCGGCAAAGGCCATACCCGTGGTTGCCGACCAACCCGCTCACGAGAATTACGTGCGGATTCTCGAGGGCAACAGCCCCAACCACGCGCGACGGGGCCAGAACGTGCTGTTCAGCGATGGCAGCGTTCGCTGGCATCGCAACCGGCGCATCGGCCCCAACGACCCGGACCTGTATCTGAACAACCTGCACCAGTTGCAACCCGGCGTTGATGAGCAGGATTCCGTGCTCCTGCCCAGCTATAGCTCGTTCATCCCGCTGGGCACTCGTGACTGAGCAAGCAGGATCATCGAGTTGCCGCCGGCTTGCTTGCGGCCTGCTGTGGCTTCTTGTCGGGCGTTCCGGGATCCTGGCGGAGTACCAGGACCCGGTCATGGGTGATCAGGACCAAGTCCTCACGGCCGTCGCCGTCCACATCGCCGATGACCTGGTCGCGCGGCTCGCTCATGTCGCCGACCCCGCGGAAGATCTTGCGCTCGAACACCTTGAAGGTGATGGCGTGGAGGAGATCCTTTTCTCCCGCGTAGGTGGCGATCTC
>JAFAHT010000553.1 GCA_019237095.1 Planctomycetaceae bacterium | reverse complement strand
CGTACCCGCGGGCAGAGGTGTTGACGAAGCTGCCCTTCGCGATGCGAATCCGGAAATGGTAATTGCGGTACTTAGGCTTCCCGTAGCAGGCGGACAAAAAACGTCGTTAATACTATTTTGTCAGATAAGTGAGGACCTCCATGTTTCAGGCTTAATCGGGAAAACGAGGTCTGAAACGGGGTGTATTGACACCTAAATAGGCCATATCAGGCGGCACTGGACCGATCTGACAGAGCAGTATTAAGCGCGAAAACCAAGGGGGACATAGCATTTTTCGACAGTTGTCCGACAAGGGCTGTCAAGATTCAACATCGGGCTTATACGACTTCTCCTTCCGTGGTGGTTGGGCATCAAGCAATAGCCCAGCAAATCCACCGGCAAACGCTTGCGAGCGTTGACCATCGCCTCGACGAAGGCGTCATAATCACCGGGCTTGTGAAAGACGGCCTCACGGCGGTTGCCCCGGTTGAGGGCGTGATACCACATGCCGCCAACCGAGGCCCGGGCGGATCTGGGCATGATGCAAGGGTACCTGTCGCGCCCCAATTTCTAATGGTGTGCCTTTCTCTCATCCTGAGTCGCAGGCAGACCGGCGGTGTCACTGTCGACGTGGCTGGAGTTGGTGGCCCATGATCGCGAAATGCGAATCGTAACCGAAGACCTCCTCAACAGCATTGTCGCCGAGCCATGCAAAGGAAGTGCAATCGGTGAAAGAAAGGCGCACGTCAGCGTGGCGGAGGAAGATCACCTCGGCCTTGCTCCAGAGTTTTTCGGTGATGCGTTGGATGCTCAAGGCCCCGCCGTCGGCTGCGCTGTGGACGAGGGCAAGGAACTCCGCCGCCTTGCCATGGCCAACATCATAACGCAAGCGGGTCAGGACTTCATCCAGCACGAAGTCGGTCGTCAGGGCCAGGGCACCCAGGTCGATCATTGACTGGAAGTACGCCTTGCCGACCTCATGATACCGATCCGACTCGATCACGACGGAGAGCCACCCGCCCGAGTCCACGAAGACCCTCACGGCGTATCACCTGGTTGCAGGTCATGTTCGACGGAGAGCTGGGTCGGCCCTTCCTTGACGAGTCCAATCATGGCTCGCAGGGCCGCATAACCGACAGGACCGGGCTCGTCCGGAGCCGGTTCTTGCGCTTCCAAGTATTGCTGAAGAGCCTCGCGGCACAGGTCTTGCTCCGATCGCCGCACCGCCGCGGAGAGCGCTTTGAGCTTCCGCGCCTGTTGTTCGTCGAGTCCGATCGAGACCGTCACCATCACACGAATCCCCGGCAAGACTCAAGGCCGATCCCCGGGTTTGGCGGGAATCCAAGAAATCCTACCTTCTGCATCATCTCACATCCACCGAGAAGGGGAAAGATGTCGGGAAGAGGAAATAGGAACCAGCGATTTTACGCCTCCTCCTTTCGTGGTCGTCCCCGTGGACGCAAGCACGATTCCAGCCCCGGACGGGTCGCCGTCACCCTCGTCCACGGCTCGCCCCCAAATGGTCGGCCTCGCCAGACCGAGTGTCGCAATCGCTGTATCCCTCTGGCCCTCGGATTCCCTTTTTTCGTAGGCGCTCGCCAGTTGGTGCGCAACCATGCGCCAGTTCTGACCCTTCCCCAGGACCCGTAGCCTGGGTGGCGAGCGCGGGGAAAAGCGGGATTCTTCCGTACGGATCGCCCGGTTTGATGCCATACTGAAAGAACGGGACCACTCATTGCGATCGGGCCCAGTTCCATCTTTGCCAATTCGGTTGTCAGTCTCAGGCAGGAGCCAGCGGGGAAGTGTCTGTGCCCGCTGGTCCGGGCGTCGTCGCGGGTGGGGAGGGAGAATATTTTCCAGGTGGATGTTGGGTGACAGGTTTCTGGGGTATCAAAAAGTGGGTCGCCCCTTGCGCATCGGAGCGCGGATTTGCTGCCCGGATGGGGGTAAAACGCCCCGAAATGGGGTCGAAAAGGCGACTTTGGGGACAATATGCTACGCGGCACATAGCGACGCAACTCCTTTTGAAGGATGTATTTATGTCTAAAGTCGCAGTCCACGAGAGCTCGACGAGATTTAGACGTAACTTCCGAATTCATATTGCCTTGCGCCGAAAACATGGCGCGCTGAACTTTGGAAAACCACGGGACAACGTAGCATTTTGTAGCATGTTGACTGCCTGCCGGGTGGGGTGAGCAGGAGATCGTGTACTGCCGGAGCGGGCGTTGCCGGGCCCGATTCGCGAGGCCGCTTGAGAGCGGAACCGGCGCGCCAACTGGCGAGCGCCAGGCAATTTTGGCAATGAGACGACAAAAAGCTAAGAAACCGCCGGAAGGCGTAGTGTGGGGCATCGAGCTGCATCCGAAACACAAACGCCTAGAACCACAGAGCGACCCCATCCTTCGGATGGGAGTTACCCCCGAGAGATCACAGAGAGAATTCCACGCAGGTAACCGACAGACACCCACTCAGATCCGGAATCGTTTGATCCCCTCGATCAACTGCCGGACGTGGAAATTGATCAGGAGACCAACCGGGTAGCCGGAGAGCTTGAGATACGAGAGAATCTGTGCCTCATGAATCGCAGTCAGTTCCTGTACGGCCTTCAACTCGACAATCACGGTGTGTTCGACCAGCAGGTCAATCCGGTAACCGCAATCGAGAGTCACCCCCTTGGAGACCACGGGTAATTCCTTCTCTCTTTCCACCTCGAGCCCTTGCTGCCTCAATTCGTGGGCGAGGCACGCGTGATAGGTCGACTCGAGCAACCCAGGTCCAAGCGCCCGATGAACCCCGATCGCAGCCCCGAGGATTCGCTCTGTGATTCTTCTGAGGGGTGTCTGGCGGGCCTCGGAACGGTTGTGCCAGAAGACTTACGCCGAGTCAATGTCGCGAACCAACGGCGCAAGCCCATGCCGCACATGAATTTATCGCGCCACTGGCCAAACACGAACGTTCGTAAATGAACCGACGAGGAACGCTCTTGAAGCGTTTTTGGGCTGCGTGAACCCGGGAAATCTCTACAAATCTCTACATGCAGTTCCAGCTTGTCCCCGGCGCGCCGGGGTCGATGCCCGGCTCGGCACGCGACATCGACGGCGGACCCCGACGATTCACCGGTGAACGGATCGTTCTGCGATGACGACTCGCTGCTGTTCCTTAGTCAACCGAATGTGAAGCCAAGCCATGGTGGACCGGCTTGCGTTCCAACATAAGAAACGCTGGGCATCCCGGCCAACTGGGTCCCAGGTATGGCACAGTCCTTGGGGAATCGGAATACGTCATTCACTCCCGCTTGAGGTATATCTCAGTGATCTCTGTGTTCTCTGTGGTTCCATGACCTTCACGTTTTCCTGAATCATCTTCGAGGTTTGGTACCACGAATTTGTTGGCAGGTCGCGGAAGGCCAGCGCAGACCGGCTCACCGCAAAGGGATACCATCTGGTCGGTTGCGCCATAATGGCCGATCCTACCAGAACTGGCGGTTCTTTTAGCCCTGTGTCGTGTCATTGAATTTTGGCTGGTTTTGCTTCGGACTTGAAGGTTCCGCGGAAGGCCGAATCACTGGCGTTGACCGCGTTCCTCAAAGATGGGTGCAACCCGCAGATGGGTGATGGACAGATCCATGGGCCGACCTTGGGATTCTGGCCCGAACGTGATGACGATCTCCTTGATCTGCGTCAAGCCGGGCGTGCCCGGGAGGGAAATCGGAATCTCGTGGTCGCGGCCACCTGTATTGGCGAAGTGGCAGAAGATCTCGGTCGGGATCAAGCCGGTAGCGGCCGGGGAGCTGCCTACCGGTTTCAGGGTGATGACGGCCTGGTTGATCGGAACGGACGAGCGATAGCGAAGGGTCAGCACACCGCCTGACAGATTCGCAAGGTGCGGGCCGCTCGGGACAAAGGCAATCCCGGCATTGTTGATCCGGTCAGTCCGCGCGTGGAAGGCGTTCTTCTCTCGCCTGGACTGGATGGGGCTCTCCTTGCCGTTCCAGGCGAAGACCTGAGTGCCTCCGGAGAGGAGGTCAACGTCGTCCCCGGGGTTGAAAACCTCGTCCAGCCTGGAGCCAAAGCCCTTGGATTCCAGATACGCTTTCATGTGGTCCGACCCCGTCCCGAGCAGACCCAGGATCAGCGCCAGGGTGTGAGCCGTCGTCTGGAAGCGGATCACTTCCTGGTTCGAGCCCTTGAGTCCCTCCCACGGCCCGTGCTCGGTGAGCAGCATCGCTATGAGCGGCCAGTTCGCCGCCAGGAACTGCTCGATCTTCTCGGGCGCAACCGAGTAGGCCGTGCCCACGGTATAGAGCGAGGCCGCGTCCGTGATCCGGGGCAGGGGGGAGACCGTGATGTCGGGAATGCCGACGCTGCCCGTGTACTGAACACCTTCGCCGCTGTACGACTCGGAAAGAAAGCCGGGAAGCTTCCTTCGCGTGGAATAATCGATCTCGACATCCACGACGTTCTCGAGGAGCTTGCGCCAGCTCGGGCGCTGCAGCTCCGTCATCGCCAGCTCGAGCCCCAGGGCCTGAAACGCCGAGCCTTCCCAGGGAGCCAGTACGTAAACCTCCCTCGCATCCTGCATCCGGTACGGCTTCATCTTGAAGCCCAGGTTCTTGATGGCGTCCAGGGGCAGGCCAAACCGCGTGACAACGAACGTGGCCGGGCCGCGAAACTCGTTGACCAGGTAATCCACGTGGCCCGTGACCCATTTCCCCTGCAAATCCACCCAGCCGAAATGCCGATCCTTCGTGGCGTCCCGGCCGAAGTAAAACTGGCCTGCCTTCGCGTCGTAGAGCCGGGCATAGCCTTCCTGCTGATCCTCGAGAAAGCGTTCCAGCTCCTGCCGCAGCTTCGCGATCTCCGCCTGGTCCTTGATAGCCGGGCTCAGAAGCGCACCGATGGTTTTCGCGGCGGCGGCGGAAAGGTTGGCGTTGTCGATGAACACCACCATGACCACGCGCTGGTCGAGGATGTCCAGGATCTTCTGCTTCGTGGCGTTGTCGCTGAACGGAGCCAGGGGACCGTCGAAATGGTCCCAGCCGTACTTCGCCGATCGCACGATGTCGGCCTCGAGGTCATTGCTTCGCGAGATGATCCATCCCTTGGTTTGAAGCGCCTTCCAGATTGCTTCCGCTCTGTCCCGGCCGAAGGCGGCCTGGAGTTTGTGCTTTTCGACGTCCACGGCCAGAGGGCCGAGGCGCGTGCCGGTGGCCAGGTCCAGGAAGTTTCCCAGCAGATTCTCGGCGCTGAGCTTGGGGTCGCGCTGATCCTGGCGCAGGCTCTTGACCAGGTGAGCCAGGTTTGCCAGTGCTTGCTTGCGGGAAAGAAAGGGGGTGTCGCAGGTGCCGGCGATGATGTTCGCGAGCAGCTCCATGTACTGGCCGATGGCGGTCAACTGGGTGAACAAGCGGAGATAAAGCCCCTTTGCCGGGTCCAGGTTCCAGCCCTCGAACGGATAGCCTGAGATGGGGTCGATCATCCGGTTCTCGGGAGCGAGGTAACGCATCGCGTTTGATAGCAGATCGCGCGTGTGGCGATGCTGCGGAGGGACGGTCGGGAAATGGAACTGCGTCTCCCCGGGGGAAGACTGCCCCGGTTCGTTGATGGCGGCATGGCTCATGGTGTTCACCGGAGACAAGAATGCCGTGAGAACGAGGAGCAGCCCCCTTGCCGCGCAGCGCTGCTGCCTCCAGGCACGCGTCGTCCGGCTCGAGATGAATCCCATCAGCTTCGTCCTCGCAGTGTCGGTGCTGGCGATCGTGCACTCGATCCCGTTGATAGATCACTTGGACTATGCTTCACGGAGCCTTGCTGGATCGCGGGGCGTTCGAAGGGACTTCGCGTCGTATCCCGCGAGATGCCGATCAGGTTCAACTCGCCGGCCGGGCCAAGACCAGCCGCGGGAACGATCTGACCGGCCTCCAGGCGCAGCCCCAGCACGCCTTCAAGGGCCTGGCGGAACATCCAGCCCGCCGCCCCGGTGTAGCCGTTCCAGATCATCCGGCCCGGGTCGAACGTCGTGACCATATCGGCGGCCTGCTTGTTCGGCTGGCCGCCGTACGTCTCGATCTCACCGGTCAGGGCGTGGGGAATCGGCGATGTCTTGAGCCAGAGCCGTTGCGCGGTATCGAGGTATCGGCGAGCCTCCTCGCCACTGCCCTCGCTGCCGGCCCGCTCGGCCAGGATCCGCGCGGCACCGACCAGCCACTGAACGCCGTGGCAATACATGCCGTTTTCCCGGACGCCCTCCGGATAAACACTGCTCCGGCCGAGATAGGGCTTGGTGTCCTCGCGGAGCGGGGGCCATCCGAGCAGGATCGTCTTCTCTTTTTCGAGGGTGCGCAGGGCCGTCTCGAACACGATCTGCCCGCGCTGGAGGTTGATGCCCGACATGACGGCCCATGCGGCGGTGAGCGCGTCGATCTCCCAGACGCCGCTGCCCTTGACGCCGATCTCCGTGCCGTCGTCGTGTATGGCGCGAAGATAGCGGTCGCCTCTCCACGTTTGCTCGACGGCGTCTTTGAGGGCCTCCAGACGGCGGAGATAGTATTCCTGCCGGCCCGACCCCTCTTTTTTTTCGACGATACCGGCCATCCGATCCAGGATGTAATAGAGGAAGAACCCGAGCCAGACGCTCTCCCCTCGGCCCTGGCTGCCGATCTCGTCGAGTCCATCGTTCCAGTCGCCGGTTCCCATCAGCGGCAGCCCATGCAATCCCATCCGCTGGTCGAGGACCAGGTCGATGGCTTTCATGCAGTGCCGGTAGACAGTGTCTTCTCGCGGCGATCGCAAGGGGTCGAACCCGATTCCGTGCTTGCCGGCCGGCAGCGGCTCGAACGGTTGCTCCGCCTCCAGGTAGGGGGTCATCTCGTCCAGGAGGGAGGCGTCGCCGGTTGCGCCAACGTACTCGACAACTCCCCAGGCCAGCCACAGCAGGTTGTCCGAAGCGTGCGTTCGCCCGACGAATCCGGTCCGCCCGTCTTGCAAGCGATGGAACCAGTGGACGACGTCGCCTTCGGTAAACTGCTGGGATGCGTGCAGCAGGATCTGCTTCCGCGCGACGGCGGGGTCCATCCAGATCAGGTTGACAGAGTCCTGAAGCTGATCGCGAAAGCCGTAAGCCCCGCTGGCCTGATAGAACCCGCGCCGGGCCCAGATGCGTTCGGCCAAGGCCTGGTATTTCAGCCAGTCCAGGTAACGATCGAACTGCGGCTGATTGGTCTGAACCTGGAGCGTATCCATCAGGCTGAGCCACCACCGCCGGGTTTCTTCCAGGGAAGCGCGGGCTGCGCAAACATCCTGATACTTGGCGATGACCGCTTCGGCTTCCTTCCGGTCATCGGCTTGCCCCAGGATCACGACCACCGTGTGCTCACCGTGCGCGGGAATTTGCAGAGTGGCGAGCAGCGCCGCGATCGGCCGGTCGTCCAGAATCGGCCCGGCGTCCGGCTCGCCGCATTCGACAAGAAGTGGATGAGCCACGCTCCGGCCGGTTCCGAAGAAGCGGCCGCGGCGCGTTTCCATGACCAAAGGCCGCTCCGAGAGAGCCGCGAAAGCCGGTCCCGTGCGGTACGTGTTGCGCGGGTTATCGAAGAAGAGCGCGGGAAGTGACGAGTCGCGGCTGATCCTCAGCGGACCGGAGTGCTCGGGCTGGCCTGCGAGCACCATCTGGAAATAGGAAGCAAACCGCAACCTCCGGGCCGAGTTCGCATGGTTCCTGACCGTCAGCAGGTAGATTCCGGCGGGCTCCTGGGGAGGCACGAAGACGGTCAGCTCGGTTTCGATTGCTCCCCGCGCCATGTGGAAGGTTGCGGTGCAGTCCACGCCGAACTCGGCCTCATGAGACGCGCCGGCGTCGTTGAGAGGATGATAGGTCGGCGAGTACCACTCCTGCTCGTCGGGATCGTAGAGGTAAAAGGCCTCACCGGGGATCTCTCGCGTGACGATGTCCGCCCAGTCCGGCGTCAGCCGGTTCTGCTGGGAGTTGACGCTCGAGCTCGTGTGCAACCCGCGATTGGTCACCACGGCGACGTGTCCCAGCATATTGGACATGGAGTGATCAAAAGGCCGCGGAGTCAAGGGAGTGTGGATCAGCAGCTTCCGGCCGTCCTCGGAGAACTGGACGTAGGGTTGCGGCACACCTGGCGGGATCTCGCCATGTTGGATCGGGTGGACCAGTTCTTGCGGACGGGCCGTGAAGCGGGACCCGTCATCCCTTATCTGAAGACAGCGGACAATCAGGTCGATCGCCTGGCTCCTTTCCTGGACAAGCCCGATCAGCAGGCGTACCCGGGAAGAGCCCCGCGCCGGGATGGTCAGACCGATGAGCAGGCTGCCGATCGGGTCCAGGGTCGGATGGGCCGGGGTGTCCAGAGGTATCGAGAATGCCAGGGTTTCGAGCACCCGCGACGTCCAGAGGCTGCGGGCGCGGCCGATGAAATCGATCCGCGAGGACAGAAAACCCTCCGGGACGTGGTCCGAGGCAAGGACACCCATGGCCTTCGCGTGCTTGTCCCAGGCAAGCACGGCATGCAGGCCGCTTGCGTACTCGATCTCGGCGAAGAGCCGGTTGTACTGAGTGTGGCTGCGGTCGGCTTCCGGGCGATTGAGAACCCATTCCAGGTAGGGAACGACCTTGAGCGATCGCGCGGAGTCAGTCAGGTTCTCCACGGTGATCGTCCAGAGCTCCGCGGCGTCACCCATCCCCGGCAGGGAAATCTCGACGGTTGTTCGGAACTCGGTGGTGATGTTGCTGATCTTCAAGCTCTGGCCATCGCCGTCGAATCGCGATCTTTCGGCGAGCTCGCCCGGGACGTTGCCGGCTACCGGCCAGGCGCGTGCAGGACGTCGCGCGTCAGCGGGCGCATCCACCAGAAAGAGTGCTCGTCCAGCGGGATCCAGAAAGTCGTAAGAGCGGCGGCTGAGGTCATAGTCTTGTCCCGGAATCCGGCTGACGATCGCACCGTCTTCTCTGAGCATCACCTCGTATTCTGAGTGCTCCAGCGACAGCGACGCTGGCGAGGGTGATCCCCAGCGAGCTTGCAGCCAGCGAATGGTCGAGAAGAATGCCGTCAAAACGGCAATGGCCCCGGCCCCGAAAAGGAGTTTCCCGGGGAGCGGCAGCGCGGTAAGCGCGGCGAGAAATCCGCCCGGCTCACGGCTGCGAATCGCCTCGGCCGTGCTCCAGGCCTGGTCCCAGTCCTTGCCGTGGGGAATGTAGAAGGGGATCAGCAGGGGGCCCCATGTGGTGAACCGCTTGACTCCCTCGGGAATGCAACGGGCCGTCGCCGCCGGGGCAAGCAAGCGAGCCAGCCGTTGTTCGAGCTTGTCCATGCCAAGGAAGCTCAGGTTCACGAGCGTGGCCACGCGCAGCCCCATGTGGTCCAGCCAGATGACAATCCGCACGGAGTCATAGGCGAGCAGGTTGATGAAGACGAGGAGGCTCCAGGCGCGAAACGCCTCGTGGGTCGTCGTCAGGTCCTCAAAAGTCGCGATCACGGTGCGGATCGCGCCGTCCTGGTTGTACCAGGTTGGTTCTCCCATGGGCCGCAGGAAGGAATTGATGATGGGGGACATCCACAGGCCCCAGCGGAGGACCTGGATCATGTTCTCCCCGATCTGGACCAGACCGTCCCTGGTGAAAAGAGTCCGGATCGGTGTCGCGTCTTTCCAGAAATAGGCCCTCATGAAGGTGCGGTTGATCGCGAAGAGCCAGGAGGCGGTGGACCAACTGATCACTCCCGCCAGCGCCTCCATGAGCAGCAAGCTTACCCCCCCCGTGACCGTCCCCAGGCTGAGATGCCCCCACTTGCTGACGAGGGGGTAAATCTCGAAGAGTTCCGGCGGACGTCCCGCGGCGAGGTAGCGGTGGAACTTGGCGGCCACGACGGAAACCTGGGCGGCGTCGAGATAAAATCCGACGGCTGCTCCGATGAAGCCACCAAGTAGCGCGTGCGCGATGTAATAGCGCAAAGACTGAAGCCGGCCATGGCCTCGCGCTGCATTCAGGCAGTCCCTGAGAACGTCGATCCCGGCGTAGGCGAGGGCACCGAAGCCAGAACCAAACCAGGCTCGTGTCGCCAGCTCTTCTTCGGGTAGGCCGTGGGCCAGGCCATATCCCAGCCCCAGCCCGATCACGATACCCCGGAGAGAGAGCGCCGGGTCCAGGTAGTTCCGCTGAAGCCGCCGAAAGAACGGCGGGCTGCCGTCGAAGGTTTCGATGATCGTCTTGATCAGCGGAAAGACGCTCGCCCCCAGGAGGGTGGCGGCAATGATCGGATAACCGTCGGCCATCCAGCGGATGAAAGGAAGTTCCCAGAGCAGCCCAAGGGTGTACAGGCTTCCCATGAACACTCCGCTGTAAACCATCCCTTTCTTCATTCCCGTGACGGGATGGCTGAAAGCTGAGTCCCCTGACGGGGCCTGTCCATGGATCGCGTCCATGAGCATCCCGGTAACGAGGTAGGCCTCCGCCCACAGTCCTGCCTGCGAGAGAACGGTCGTCAGCACGGTCGCGACCAGCCGCTGCGCGATCGGCCATGCGGCCACGGTCGCTGCCGATCCGAACGCCGCGATCGGGAAGGCCGCAACGGCGGCAATCGCTACAGCCAGCATCGAGGCATGTGCACTGGGAGACTTCAGGAGCGAACCTTTCGTTGCCAGGCCAAGACCCAGAGCCGCGGCCTCGTTGAAGCAGAAGAGAACGAAGACCCGTCCGATAAATTCCAGCACCGCTGGCTGCGCCTCCAGCAGCCCGAGGGTGAAGGCGGTCCCGAGAGATTGCATCAGGCCGCCGGATTCCAGCAACGCCAGCCCGCCAACAACGTAGGGGGTACCGACGATCAGCGCGGCAGCAGCGGCGCCGAGGTGCATGCCCGAGGACGCGAGCCGGTACGCGTTGGCTGCGTGATAGACCAGCAATGTGGCTGCCGCGACCGTTTGGCTCAACAGGAAGAGTTCGGACCAGGGCGTTGGCGCCTGGAAAATGGCCAGGGAGCTCGCGGAGGTTGCCAGCAGACCCGATGCGAGCACGTCCTGAAACGCCTCCAGGCTGGTCAGGTGCTTGCCGGTCAACCCGATTTTCCACCACGCGGCGACAGCCGCCCCCGCGACAGCGAGGCCCAGGGGGGTCCAGCCAGTTTCCAGACGCCCCCTGGAGCCGAGGATGTAAGTCTCGATCACAAGCAAGGCAATCAGCACAACCCCTGCGCCGCGGACAAGATCTTCCACGAGCTGAAGCAGGCCCGCGGATCTTGCCCGAGACGCCCGCTCAGCCAGCGTCTCGGTCTTCGTTGTGTCGCCTCCCGGCCGCCAGCCGCCAGCCGATCGCAGCAAGGCCGTCAGCATCGCCACCAGCAGGCTTGCCAGCAGGACGCCGGCGAATCGTACCCCCGGCGATAGGCTCAACTTCCGAAGCACGGGAAGCCGATCGAACCGGGCGTCGATCAGGATCGTTCCAGACGCGGGCGCGCGATCGCCGATACTGTTGACCAGGAGGACGACTTCCTTCACGGTCCCGATCACCGGCCAGTCGATGGTCTGCTCGACCGGGATCCAGTCGGACCGGACCTCCATGGGGATTCGCTGGAGGCCGGATGTGCCCTTGATCTCGATCGCCGCGGTGATCTGCCGGGCCTGGTCGGGCTCTTCTGCCTTGACGGCCAGCCGCACGACGTCGATCTGATCCGCGCGGAGGGCAGCGGGAAATGCTTTTGCATAAATTCCCGCGGCCGTGCCCGGCGGAATCATGTAATCCAGCTTGAGGTAATCAATGCCCGCGTCCGGACTGGCCACGCGGGTGGCCACCGCATGCGCGGCACCGACGTTGAACGTCCCATGCTCCGCGGCTGCCGCGAGGAGAATGGAGACGTCTTCCGCGGCAGCGGACGGAGTTCCACTCACGACGACCGAGATGCCCAGAAACGCCGCCAGTGCGAGCACCGGGCGACGGGGAACGGGACGAGAGTGTCCCCGTCGTTGCTCGTCCATGCCCCGTTTCTCCCTCAACCGAGACAATCCGTTCCAATTGGAAAAAAATGGAAAACCTCAGTGATGGTCGCCGCCGGCGAGCTCACGCACGATCCCGCCCACGAAGGCTCGCGCATCGCCGAAGAGCATCAGGGTCTTGTCGAGATAGTAAAGCGGATTGTCGATACCTGCAAATCCCGGGCTCATACCGCGCTTGATCACCATCACAGTGCGAGCCTTGTCCACATCGAGGATCGGCATACCGTAGATCGGGCTCGAGGCATCGTTACGCGCGGCCGGGTTAGTCACATCATTGGCTCCGATCACCAGCGCGACGTCGGTCTGGGGAAAGTCGCCGTTGATGTCTTCCATGCCCATCAAGTGATCGTAGGGAATGTCCGCCTCGGCAAGCAGGACATTCATGTGTCCGGGCATCCGTCCAGCCACGGGATGGATGGCGAATTTGACATCGACCCCTCGCCGGGTCAGTGCATCGAAGAGCTCCCGCACTTTGTGCTGCGCCTGTGCGACGGCCATGCCGTAACCCGGCACGATCACCACCTTGCTGGCGGCGGCCAGGATTGCCGCGGCCTCATCGGCGGTTGCGCTTCTGACCGGCCGCGCCTGCTGAGTTCCGGCAACTCCCGCCTGTGCTTGACCGAAGGCCC
The DNA here is from genome assembly GCA_019237095.1 of Planctomycetaceae bacterium. Classification (GTDB taxonomy): domain Bacteria; phylum Planctomycetota; class Planctomycetia; order Isosphaerales; family Isosphaeraceae; genus Aquisphaera. The sequence continues at coordinate 3,482 of JAFAHT010000553.1, read as the reverse complement.
CAAAAAGAACGTTGGTGAACGACCGGTTCATCGCCTTGGACATGTTCACCGAGAGAATAAAACCCGATGCCCCGTCAAGCGCTCCGGCGATGATCAGCAACTTGCTGTCCAGCACGAACCCCATCGCGGCGGCGGACAGTCCGGCGTAGGAATTGAGCAGTGAGATCACGGTCGGCATATCGGCGCCGCCGATCGGGATGATCATCAGCACGCCGAAAACCAGGCCGATCACCACGATCACGGGGAAAAGCCAGGTCTGGCCTGGACTGACGACCAGGCAAGCGGCCAGCGCTACGGCAAGAGCAAGGATAACGAGGTTGACGAGATTCTGTCCCTGGAACGTGATCGGCCTTTGCGGCAGGACCTCTTGCAATTTCCCCGCGGCCATCAGGCTGCCGGTGAATGTGAGCGAGCCAAGGATGACCTCCAGCCCCAGCACCGCCATCATGAAACGGTCCACCTGCGGCGCATGCAGATAGTATTCCGCCGTGCCGACGAGCGTGACGCAGAGCGCGCCAAACGCGTGGCTCAGTGCCGTTCGCTGGGGTACGGCGGTCATGTGCACCATGCCCAGGGGCACGCCGATGATCGTGCCGAGCACGAGAGCGATGGCGATCCACCTGTAGTCGACAATACCGTGATGGTACAGCGTTCCAACGATGGCCATGAGCATCCCCAGTTCTCCGGCGCGGACGCCGCGCCGCGCCGTGCTCGGCGAGCTCAGCCATTTCAAGGCGAGAATGAACAGGGCCGTGGCGACGAGGTAAGCCAGCTCGATGATGTATTCGCTGCGGATCATTGCTGTCCTTACCTTATTTCTTGGCGCCGCTCGCCTTGAACATCCTGAGCATCCGATCCGTGATCAGGAACCCGCCCACGACGTTGCTCATGGCGGCGACGATCGCAATGGTGCCGAATACCGTCGCGAGCGTGCTCTTGCCCTCGCCGACAAGGATCATCGCTCCGACAATGGCGATTGCGTCCAGCGCGTTGGTCAGCGACATCAGTGGTGTATGAAGCAGCGGAGAGACCCGGCGAATCACCTCGAAGCCGATGAACGCGGCCAGCATGAATACGTAAAGACTTGTAATTATATCAATGTTCATTGGCCATCTCCCCTGGCATCCGTCGGGATCGCCGGCAGCGCGAAGAACTCGCGCACTCGGGCGTTGACCACGTTGCCCCCATGGGTCAGCAGCGTGTCGCGGACGATGTCGTCATTCCGATCGAGTTGAGCTTTTCCATCCTTCACAATATGCAGCAGGAACGCGCTCAAGTTTCGAGCGTACATCTGGCTGGCATGGTACGGTACCGAGCTGGCAAGGTTGAACCAACCAATGAGGGTAACGCCGTGCTTGACCACGCGCAAACCGGGCCTGGTCAGCTCGCAGTTGCCCCCGCGTTCCGAGGCCAGATCGACGATCACCGAGCCCGGCGCCATGTGTTCTACCATCTCGCTGGTGACCAGCACGGGTGATTTCTTGCCGGGAACGACCGCGGCCGTGATGACAATGTCACTCTCTGCCACGACCCGACCCAACAGTTCGCGCTGGCGCTGGTAGAAGGCCTCGTCCTGCGCCCGCGCGTAACCCCGCGCGTCTTCCGCGTCCTTGACCTCAACAGGAAGCTCGACAAATCGCCCACCGAGGCTTTGTACCTGCTCCTTGGCGGCCGGCCGCAAGTCGTACGCGGAGGTGACGGCGCCGAGCCGGCGTGCCGTGGCGATGGCCTGGAGTCCAGCCACGCCGGCCCCGATCACCAGGACCCGCGCCGGGGTAATCGTGCCCGCCGCCGTGGTCAGCATGGGAAATAACCGCGGCAATGCGTTAGCGGCCAGGATGACCGCCTTGTAGCCGCAGATCGTCGCCATCGACGACAGCGCGTCCATGCTCTGTGCGCGGGTGGTCCGCGGCATCAGCTCGACAGCGAAGGACGAGACGCCCTGACTCGCGATGGCCTGGATCGTCTCGATCGACCCCAAGGGTCGCAGGAACCCGATCAACATCTGACCCTGGCGTAGAAGAGGAATATCCTCGTTGCCGGTCCGGTCGTTCGAGCCAGGGCAGAGGACCTGGACGATCACGTTCGCAGTGCCGAAAACGGCAGCGCGTTCTGGAAGGATCTGCGCTCCCCGGGCACTATACTCGGCGTCTGGATAGCCCGCTTCGGTACCGGCGCCGGACTCGACGATTATCTGCAGACCCACTTTCAAGAGGCCTGGAATCACCGCGGGCACCAGTGCCACGCGGCGCTCACCGGGGTAGCTCTCTCGAGGCACTCCCACAATCATGACTGCTCCCCGATCAGGAGAATCCAAGCTCCAAAAATGATTCGCTTCGCTCGCCGAGTCTACCCTCGAAGTGCCCGTGTTGGAATGGTCGCCCGGGATTTCCCATCGAACCCGCACGCCTTAGCTTCAACGAAACATAAACCTCATTATCAGACCCAAGTCTGAGGAGAGTACGGATCACGGTAACTCGGTCCCGGATCTCTGGCGGCACCTCTCGTCCGAGACCAGGGCGTTGCCGAGAGGAAGCCTGGGTCGTAGCAAGGTTAAACGGGGGGTGGCCGGTGGATGAAAAAGAGCGCCAGGATCAGGCCCGCACCGATGACGTGCAGCAGAATGATGAGGGTCGCGACGCCGTAGATCGTCTGCATGCCTTCATCCGGGCGCTCACTGGCACGGAGGATCTGAGTTGCGATGACTGAACAGACCCAGTTCCAGTGCAGCATCACATGGACGAGGATTCCGAAGGCAAAGGTACAGAGCGTCGCGAACTGGATGTCGCGGCACTGGTCATAGGTGAGGCCAAACAAGGTCCAGCCCGCGGCCAGGGTTGGCGCCGGGAAGATGAACTGAAGCGTGGCCGACTCCCAGCCCAGCAAGAGCAGCGCCCCAAGGATTGTTGCGTCGAGCCAGAAATTGATGACGGACATGGAAACGCGCCGCTTGCCCCTGGGTTTCGTGGGTTCGTCCGTTCGCTTTGCCGCCGCGGCTCTCGCTGATTCCGCCGCAGGAGTGGCCTTCAGTGGAGTCACCATCGCCTCGATCTTCTCAGTAAGGAACAGGTACTTGGGTCGCTGGCTCGCCGAAAACTCGAACCATTCTTTTTTAGAGGAACTTGAACGAGCCGACAACTCATAAGGAGAGATTTGCTAAAGTTCAGCGGCGACGCGATGAGGCGTGCCCAGATTGGTTCTGAATCAGGAGGCTTGAAATTGCCATTAACGATCGCTAAGGTCGGGACCAATTGGCTGCACCCGCCCGACACAGAGATCCCGACAAACCTCAGAGATCGTTTCCTTGACCTGGAACAATCATTCCGCGAGGGGCTGCCGGCGCTGGCGCCCTTGTTTGCATCGTCTCGAGCAGAGAGGGCAACAGTGAGGGACCGCATCGCGATCGGGGTGACCATGTGCCATCTGGCTTTCCTGGCCGTGGGATGTGCACGTGTGCCCGAACCCACTTTTACTAGCAGTTC
>JAFAHT010000504.1 GCA_019237095.1 Planctomycetaceae bacterium | reverse complement strand
AGGCGTTACCCGCCTCGAGCGGGTAACTCGTTCAACGTTCGGCATTCATCCTCGACTGCTTGCACCGTCCATAATCATAAGCACCACAAAAGGGCGTTTCCTGACAGATTTGTATCTCAATTATCCTGAATATCATCCTGGAGGAAGCACATTCGGAACTTTTTCAGGACCCGGCTGCGGAGCTGCCATTCGTTGGCCGAAAAGACCTCCGATCGGACCGTAAGCTTTGATTGTTTCAGGAGATCGGACATGCAGAACTCTCGTTCCCGGCGGGTCAGGGTGGCCAGGAATTCCTGAAGGATGAGCCCTCCGCCGATCTCGTCCGAGGTTGCCTCCTTGCGAGCGGCCATGCATTCGCGAGAATAGCGGGTCCGCTTCAAGCGCCTCCTCCTGCGGATTTCTCTCCGGGCCATGCTCGCGAGGTAGCCCAGCAACCGGCCGACCTGCGGGTCGTACTGCCGGAGGCGAGCGTACGCCTCGCCGCAAAGGGAGGACCAGACCGCGGCCGCAATCTCCTCGGCCTGCTCCATGGCGCCCTCGCCGTGCATGAAGCCCGTGATGATCGACACTAACTGGGGATGATAGAGATGGAACATCATCTCCCACGCAGTGTCCTCGCCGCGCAGGCACCGCGCGACCAATCGTTCTTCTTCGTACGGGGAAAAGCTGGGCCGGTACATGGTTCCCTCTACAGAACAGTTGCCAGGGGCTCGAGAGGTCAGCCGTAACGGATTAGTCGTCCATCGCGCGCGGAAGATCTCTGCTGGTGATCACTTCTCTAACGTGTTCACCCTTTCCGCGCTCTCGGTCTGTGCCGTTGACTGGGCGAGGCTCGGGGCTCAGTGTGGCAGAGCACTCCACAGACCCACTCCACCGCCTCCCGCCCCGTTCCGCGCCGTACGGATCACACTGCGTTCCGTATCCTGCTGAGGCACAGGTTCTCTCTATCGATATAACAATCGCGAATTGCGGATACCACTCTATCACCCAACGACTAGTGATGATTCTCGAAAAAAGAACATTTGGGGGGGAAATATCAACATTTAGTTCGTGTTTAAACTGGATCTGGCTTATTTGTGCTTGACCCCCGCCGCGCGGGATCTCCAGAGGCTGGTCAAGATCGACCAACTAACCCCCGTGTTTTCGTCGACACTCGGACGGCTTAAGGGTTGTCTCCGACCGCTCCGTTTTGACCGGATTATCGATGCCACTTATCCGATCCTCATCGAATCCTACTCATCGAACCCCTGCACCCGCGTTGACAAGAATGATCCCTTCATCCTCAAGCCGATCTCACGATCCGATGGGGCGATCACAGGCCGCGCCGGGCTGTTCCGATCGCGGTACCAGAGTGACAAGGGGATCGTTGGGATGGGCCGGTGGTGCGACGTTCGCGAACGGGGTTCCCGCGCTTGAAAACTGCGAACAAACATGGAAGGATGGAAGGATTGAGCGATGCGGTAGATTTTCACACAGGAATGACAGGGGAAGAAAAGCCATGGATGAGACACCGTCTCAGTTTATCGCGGTCTGTCCCAACTGCCTGATCAGCTTGAGGGTCAAGTATGCCTGGAGCGGCCGCCACGTCTGCTGCAAGCACTGCAATCACAAGTTCCAAGCCCTCGCGCCGGATTTTCCGCCGGCCCCGAGTCACGACGAATCCGCGCCCGCCGTCTTGATGGTGAACTCGATCAGTTCCGAGGTTGATCGTATGTCTGTGGTTTGTCCGAGCTGTTCGGCCCCCCTGAGGGTACGGTCCACTTATGCAGGTCGATATGTTCGGTGCGGCCATTGCGAAGAAAAGTTCCTGGTCCCAAGCGTGGTGCAAGCGCAAAGACAAGCGAACCTGACGAGTATTGACGCCAATCTCTTGAACCAGCTTATCGGGAAGCTCGAACACCCTCATGCCGATCTGCAGTCCCGCGAGGCCGCATGGGCTGTCTCCGAGAGTGAACGCGAGACGGTCCGTGGGGTGCTCGGTCGGATTCTCGCCGATTTCGGCACTCTCCAGGAAGACCGCGTTCGGATCCGGATGGAACGAAACACCATCCGTGCCCAGTTCAAGAGGCTTCGGGGCAAGTATGAGCTGCTCAAGTCGGAACGTGACAACGACCGGTCGGAGCACCAACGGCTCGGTGCCGAGCTGGCGACAATCAGTGAGGCCCTGGGGGCTTCGACCGCCGAGGATATTGGCATCTGGAAAGCCGAACACGAGTCGCTCCGTCGCGACCGCGATCGGATCGTCGCGGAGCTGGGCACGCTCTGCGAAGACCGCAACGCCATTCAATCGCAGCGCGACTCGACCCAGGCCCAGCTCGAACAGCTTGGCGGCGAACTTGACCGGCTCAGATCGGAACACGATCAGGTACGGCAAGAGCACCATCGGCAGGGTGCCGAGCTGGCGACAATCAGAGAGGCGCTGGAACCTTTCACTCCCGGTGAAATCAGCAGCTTGAAAGCAGAACGAGAGTCTTTCAAGGCGGAAACGGACCGCTTGCGCGAGCAGGTCCAGACCCTCCGCGGCGAGCTGTCCGCCCGAGGCAACCCTGCCGAGCTTCTCGCTCAGCGTGACGACGAGATCCACTCGGCCCGGGTGCTAGGCGACCAGCTCAAAGAGCAGATTCGGCACCTCGAAGCGGCCCTCGAGGGCGCTCAGGCGGATCGAGATCAGTTGAACCAAGAGGTGCGGGATCAGCACGATCAACTCGAGGCAGCGCGCGCCCAGTGCGACCGGCTCAGTGAGCGAATTCACGAGCGTGACGAAGCCCTCAAGTCCGCGCACGCGCAACGCGAGGAGATCGCACAACAACTTCGCGGGCGCGACGATGAGCTCAGCGGGAAGCAGGCCGAGCTGGAGCGGCTGGCCGAGCAACTGCAGGCGGCCTCGAACGACGCGAAGCTGCTGCTTACCACCTTGGCCCAGCGCGAGCAGGAAGTTCGTCTTGAGAGTCACCAGCGTCATGCCCAAGTCGACGATCTTCACCGGACCCTGGATGAGGCCGTAAAGAATCACCTTCACGAGCGAGACCGGCTCGCTGAGCAACTTCGCCTCACGCGGGAACAGCTCGAGTCCGAGGTGTCGCAACGG